>SSGN01000136.1 GCA_008016945.1 Flavobacteriales bacterium | reverse complement strand
TTGTTGCTCCTCAGATCGGATACTTCGATCCAGTATCCTCTCTTCGGAGCGCCTCGTCTGGACGAATGATAGCGGCGCGCGCCATCCGTTCGAGGTTCTTCGAGGCACCCTCTATGGAAAGGTGTTCTGGCCTCTTTCCTTCGCCTGCATCCACCCTTGGAGCAGAATGGTAGCGCTGATGCGGTCCAGCTGCCCCTTGTCGCGCCGGGCCATCCTTCCCTTTCCGCTGGCCAGGAGCGCTTGTTGTGCCATGCGACTGGTGAATCGCTCGTCCACGGTCTCCACCCACTGCCGCGGGAAGGCTTTCTGCAGCACCTCGACGAAGGCTCGTACGCCGGGCGTGGCGTCGGTGGGGCGGCCAAGTAGGTCGGTGGGCAGCCCGATCACGAAGCCATCCACCTCCTCCTTGGCGCAATACGCCAGCAGATAAGGGAGCAGCTCCTTGGTCTCCACGGTATCCAGCGCGGTGGCGATGATCCGCAACGGATCGGTAACGGCCAGACCGGTACGCTTGGCACCGTGATCGATGGCGACTACACGAGGCATTGCGCAAAGCAACGACTTTGGGCGGTGCCTGGACGCAGGTACTTCACAGGGATGGGCGCATATCTCCGGATCCACGGCATTGTCACACTCCTGTCATGGGTTCACTCCATCCCTCGATCCGGGGATTGACGGCCTTCCGGATCAGCCGGTGCTTTGCCCATCGAAACCGACATCATGCGTACACACGGATCCATGAACATCCTGCACCACGGCGCCAACGGTTACGTCGGGCTCTGTCACTCCTGCGGTCGATATCATGTAGCCTTCGGAACCTCGCTATTCCAGGTACACGATGACCTCTACGACCAACTGCTGAGCGAGCTGGAAGCGGACCTGCGCTACGGTGGCGATGGTGTGGACCCGCGAACCAAGTGCTTCATCCATGACATCGGCGATGGCAGCATGAAGCTGGTATTGAACCACCACGAGGTGGGCCTTTTGCGGTCGATGCTCGCCGATGCGCGCTGGATGCAGGGGGTGATGGAAATGGCCGGCAACGACGTTTCCTGATGATCTGACCGACACCCCCGAAAGCGCCAAGGCCCCGATGCCCCACTTCTTCTACCGGCCCATCCAAGACCGCCGGTAGGGCATCGTGCGGTCTTGGCGTTCGCGCGTTGGGCATGCCTGTGGCCGTTCCGTTGCAACGAAGCACCTTTGCACGGCATTCGGAGCCATACTTCCGGATCAAGGAACGCATGCGGCAAGAGATCGAAAGAGCGTGGGACGACCGTGCCCTGTTGAAGGACAAACACGTGGTGGAAGCCATCGAGCACACCATCGCCCTGTTGGACAAAGGCGAACTGCGTGTTGCGGACCCACCTGTGGCGGGCCACACCTGGACCGTTAACGATTGGGTGAAGAAGGCGGTGATCCTGTACTTCCCCACGCGGGGCATGCGCACACTGGAGGCCGGCCCCCTGGAGTTCCACGACAAGATGGAACTGAAGCGCGGATACGCAGCGCTCGGCGTACGCGTGGTACCCCACGCCGTGGCCCGCTACGGCGCCTACCTCGCCCCGGGCACCATCCTCATGCCCAGTTACGTGAACATCGGCGCCTATGTGGACGAGGGCACCATGGTGGATACCTGGGCCACGGTGGGCAGTTGCGCCCAGATCGGCAAGCACGTGCATCTGAGCGGCGGCGTGGGCATCGGCGGTGTGCTGGAACCCGTGCAGGCCGCACCCGTAATCATCGAGGATGGCTGCTTCATCGGAAGCCGGGCCATCGTGGTGGAGGGCGTGCATGTGGGTGCCGAGGCCGTGCTGGGTGCCAACGTGGTGCTCACCGCCAGCACGCGCATCATCGACATCACCGGCAACGAAGCCAAGGAGATGAGGGGTCATGTTCCGCCGCGGTCGGTGGTGATCCCCGGCACCGTGCCGAAGCAGTTCCCCGCCGGGGAATACGGAGTACCCTGCGCACTGATCATCGGCCAGCGGAAGGAGAGCACCGACCGCAAGACCTCGTTGAACGACGCCCTGCGCGAACACAACGTGGCGGTCTGACCGCGGTCGCCGATCGGGGTGATGCCGGGCGACCAACGATGGCGTTGCCACCGGTTCATCGGCCCCGTGCGATGACCTTGGCTGCGGGACGCCGTTCAACCCACCGCACCGTGCATTCTACATCCAAACGCGACATTTGTCGTTCCCGGCACCGGCATGGAGATCCTCGTCATCATCCTTCTCACCCTCGTCAATGGCTTCTTCTCGCTGAGTGAGATCGCCTTGGTGAGCGTGAAGCCCACACGGATCCAAGCCTTGGCGGACAAAGGCAGCACACGGGCACGAACGATCCTCAAGCTCCTTGCCGATCCGGAAGGCTTCCTCAGTTCGGTGCAGGTGGGCATCACCCTGATCGGCATCGTGAGCGGTGCCTACGGTGGAGCGGCGCTGACGGACGACCTGAAGGTCGTGCTCGAACAGTGGCCCGGCATGGCCCCATACGCGCACAACGTCGCCTTGGCCGTGGTCATCAGCGGCATCACGTACTTCACCATCGTGGTGGGCGAACTGGTGCCCAAGTCGTTGGCCATGGCCAACCCTGAATCCATCGCCCTGTTCAGCGCACCGATCATCCGGGCCTTCGCCACCATCACCTTCCCGATCGTGAAGCTGCTTTCGGTCAGCACCACGGTGCTCATGAAATTCATACCGGTGAAGGAGGGCCGCAGCGACCGGCTCAGCGAAGAAGAGCTTCGCGCCATCATTCGCACGGCGAACACCCAGGGCGTGCTGGACCGGCAGGAGTCCGAAGCACACCAGAACCTCTTCCGCTTCAGCGAGCACGTCGCGAAAACGCTGATGACCCACCGCAGTGAGGTGGAGTGGATCGACAGCACCGAACCGTTGGACACCATCATCGCACAGGTGAAGGACAGCTACCGGTCCAAATACCCGGTGTGCCGCGGCACCATGGAAGAGGTCGAAGGCACCCTGGACATACGCGACCTGCTGGAACGGTGCAACGATCCGGGCTTCGTGCTCTCCGATGTGGTGCATCCGGCGATCATCGTCCCCGAGAGCGCGGGCGCCTTCGCCATCCTGAAGCTCTTCAAGAAGAACAAGCGATACGTGGCCGTGGTGGTCGACGAACATGGCGGCTTCGAAGGGCTCGTGACCCTGCACGACCTCACCGAAGCCATCGTGGGCGACCTGCCCGAAGAGGACGAGGACAGCACACCGGAGATCGTGAAGCGCGAGGATGGCAGCTACCTGGTGGGTGGCCAGGTGCTCATCGGCGACCTCAACGCGCACATGGGAACGGAGGTGATGGACGAAGAAAGCACGAGCTACACCACGGTGGCGGGTTACTTCCTCAGCAAACTGGACCACATCCCCTCCCCCGGCGACCGCATCACCGACACCCGCTTCCATGGTGAAGTGCTGGACATGGACGGACACCGGATCGACAAGGTGCTGATCACCCTTACGGAAGAGTGAAACGGTTCCTCGTCATACAGACCGCCTTTCTCGGCGACGCCGTACTGGTGACCAGCATCCTGGAAAAGCTGCACGCCCACTACCCCGACGCCCGGATCGATCTGGTGGTACGCAAGGGGAACGATGGCTTGTTCATCGACCATCCGTTCATCCATACGCTGCATGTTTGGAACAAACGCGAGGGCAAGACCAAAGCGCTCTTCAAGTTGATCGGCGTACTGCGGAAGACCCGCTACGATCACATCATCAACGCACAACGCTTCTTCAGCACGGGGCTGATGACGGTACTGGCGCGGGGGAAGGAAAGGGTCGGTTACGACAAGAACCCGTTGAGCTTCCTGTTCTCGCGCAGGGTGAAGCACATCATCGGTGATGGCCGACACGAAGTGGATCGCCTGAACGCCTTGATCGAACATTTGACCGACGGCACGCGGCCACTGCCCAGGCTGTATCCGACAGTAGCCGCGATACGACAGGCAGAGCAGGCCGAACAGGATGGTATGCAAGGCTTCACCCGCTATGTATGCATCGCGCCGGCATCGGTGTGGTACACCAAACAATGGCCGCGCGAGAAGTGGGAGGAACTGATCGCGCACCTGCCAGCGGACGTGCAGGTGTTCCTGATCGGCGCACCCGGCGACCTCGACCTGTGCAACGCGATCATCGGTGCCACCGGGCGGGGCGTACAGCTGACCGGAGATCTCGGCCTGTTGGGATCCGCGGCGTTGATGCAGGGCGCCACGATGAACTACGTGAACGACAGCGCGCCGCTGCACATCGCCAGCGCCATGGACGCACCGGTAACGGCGGTGTTCTGCAGCACCGTACCCGCATTCGGCTTCGGACCGTTGCGTGCGAACGGTCGTGTGGTGGAGACCGCCGAGAAGCTCGACTGCCGCCCGTGCGGGCTACATGGCTACAAGGCTTGTCCGAAGGGGCACTTCAGGTGTGCGCTGGGGATCGATGCGGACCTGTATCCGCGCGGTCCGTTCACCCACTGACCGACCGGGCCATCTCCACTGCCTCCTTGTGGAGGGCGTAGAGCAACGCTGGCATCAGTGGCGCACGGATCGTGCACCATGGACCATGGTCACCGGCGCGACCAGCCCTTCGCACGGCCGGATCGGCTTACCGATCAAGGACAGGGGTGTCCTGAATTTTCCGGTATCCCTGACATTCCTCAGTGCCGGACCTAAGCCATGGGGGAACCTTTGTGCAAGCCAAGTCCCACCACACGATGCGCTCCGAACACCGTCCGCTGATCCTCTCCCTGGGCCTGCTGGCACTCGTTGCCTGTAAGAAGGAAGAGACCACCGAACCCACGCCCACCTCACCCCCCCCTTCCGGCATGCAAGTGGTCCAGTCGGCCACCGACGCCGGGTACACCCTGGAACTCCTCAGCGCCAGCGGCACGCTGGATGTGGGATACAACGACCTACAACTCCGCATCAAGGACGGCCAGGGCAACGCCGTGAGCAACGCGACCGTGAGCTGGCTCCCGCTGATGACGATGGAGATGGGCGGCAACACCCACCAGCACAGTTGCCCGTACTCGGCGCTCACCGCCACCACCAGCGGTCCGGTCGGCTACCAGGGGCATGTGGTGTTCAACATGGCCAGCAGCGCCATGGGCACCTGGGTCATCACCGTTACGTACGACACCGGCCATGGTGCACGCCAGGTCGATCTTCCCGTGAACGTCACGACCTCCGAGGGCGAATTCCGCAAACGCTACACTTCGGCCGTGGGCACGGACGGCACCACCTACCTGTTGGCCATGATCCAGCCGAGTGCTCCCACCACCGGGATCAACACCATGGTGGTCGGCTTGTATAAACGGGTGAGCAGCATGGAGTTCCCCGTGGTGGACGGATACACCATCCGGGTGGACCCCCGCATGCCGGGCATGGGCAACCACGGCGCGCCCGGCAACGTGGACTTGACACAGGGCACCGATGGCTTCTACCACGGCGCCGTAGGCTTCTCCATGACCGGCTATTGGAAGATCAACCTGGTAGTGGAGCAGAATGGCTCGGTATTGTGTGGAGAACCGGTCACCACCGGCAACGAGGGCAGCAGCGTCCACTTCAAGGTGAACTTCTGACCCATGGCGATGCTCGACGTGGCTCGGCATCGAACCATCAGATGAGACCACAGGCCCCATACCGCACCACCTTCAGCCTGGCCCTGACCACCATGGCCTTGGCCGTGTTCGGGCAGGAGGCGCCGCGCGGTGCGTCGGTGGCGAAAGTGGACACGATCGGCGCGCAGGAGCTCAAGGAGGTGGTGATCGTAGGCCAAGCGACCAGTAGCCAGGGCCACACCGACCGTCCGTTGGGCTCCTTGGACAGCTACCTGGCCGGATCGAACACGGTGAACATGATCCGGCGGGGCAGTTACGCGTGGGAACCCATGCTCAACGGCATGGCCACCGAACGCAGTGTGATCACGGTGGATGGCATGCGCATCTATGGCGCGTGCACGGACAAGATGGATCCGGTGACCTCGTACGTGGAGACCTCGAACCTCTCCAGTGCGCAGGTCAAGAGCGGAGCATCGGGCGGTGAACACGGCGGCACCATCGCGGGTTCCATCGACCTGGAACGGCGACGCTCGGGGTTCAAGGCCCAACGCACCGTAGGTGGCACCGCCTCGGCGGGATACGAGACCAACAATGGCCAACGCATCCTCGGTGGCGCCCTGAACTACGGCGACCGTTCGTTCTACAGCGATGTGGACTTCACCTACCGAAAAGCGGACAACTATCGCGCAGGCCACCGCCCCGGAGCATCACCCGAAGTGCTCTATTCGCAGTACACCAAGTACAACCTCTCCGCCATCGCCGGAGCCAGGCTCGACGAAAGGAACCAGGTGGAGGCCTCCCTCATCTTCGACAAAGCCACGGACGTGGGCTATCCAGGGCTTCCGATGGACGTATCCCTCGCACAAGCGCTGATCGGCTCGGTCCAACACCGTCATGAGCCGCGCAATGGTCCGGTGAGCCTGTGGGAAACGAAGGTGTACCGCAACACCATCACCCACGTGATGGACGACAGCCAGCGGCCGGACGTACCCATCCGGATGGACATGCCGGGTTGGAGCACCACCGAGGGCTACTACACCAAACTGCACGCGGCAAAGGGCAAACATCGGTTCAAGGCCACGTTGTCCGGGCACCGCAACAGGTCGCGGGCCGAGATGACCATGTACCCCGAGAACCCGGCCGAGCCCGCCATGTTCATGCTCACCTGGCCCGATGTGCGCACCGTGTACAACGGCCTTAGCGGCGAAGACCGTATCCTCCTCAACCACAAGATGGCCCTTACGGTGCACGCCGGGGTGGGGATCCACCGGAACACCATCGGCAGCGAATTCGGCCGTCGCTCGCTGGAGCTCTTCCACGCCGCCCTGCCCACCAGCACGCTCCGTTGGCTACCCAATGCAGGCGCCATGCTCGCCCACTACCGCCAACGATCCGTACACCGCATCGGCATCGGCTACAGCGAACGTGCGCCATCCGTCTCCGAAGGGTACGGGTTCTACCTGTTGAACGCGAACGACAACTTCGACTATGTCGGCGACCCACGTCTGCGCAACGAAAGCTCGTTCTGCCTGGAGCTTTCCGGCACCTACACACGCGAGCGGTTGAACCTCGAATGGAGGGGCACGCTGTTCCATATCCAACGCTACATCATCGGTCGGCCGCAGCCTGGGCTCATGGCCATGAACATCACGGCTTCCGGCGTGAAGGTGTACGAGCACATGCCATACGCCACGGTGCTGAACACGGGTATGAAGGTGGGCTACCGGATCGCCGATCCCTGGGAACTGAAGGCCGATGCCTCTTGGCGCTATGGCCAGGGCAGTGACGGCACCCGCCTACCGTTGATCCAACCCCTGAGGCTGCGTACCACGTTGCGCTACACCGGCAAACCCTTCGCTGCGGAAGCCACCGTGGAAACCAGCACCGCGAACCGCCCCGCCCCCGAATTCGGTGAGACCCGCAAACCCGGTTACCTGTTCGGCGACATCGCCGTATCCCGCTCGTTCATCCTCGGCGAACAGCGGATCAGCGTCAATTTGGGTATCAACAACATCCTGGACCAGTACTACACCACCTTCGCCGACTGGTTCGGCATTCCCAGCATGGGCCGCAACGTGTACGTCCACGTGGTGTACGCCTGGTGAGTCGGCTGGCCGTGCGGGGGCAGCGCCCATCCAGCGCTTGTTCACGAACTTCGCACCATGCCCACAGCCATCGACATGGACGTTCAAGCCTTCCAACAGACCATCCGCGAAGGCATTCCCGATGTTCTTCAGCCCGCGCGACCATTGGATGCTTCCGTGAGCCACGCCCCCAAGCGCAAGGACATCCTCACGGGCGAGGAGAAGAAGCTCGCCCTGCGCAACGCACTGCGCTACTTCCACCCGAAGCACCACGCCACCCTCGCTCCCGAGTTCACGCAAGAGTTGAAGGACTTCGGCCGCATCTACATGTACCGTTTACGCCCGGAGCATCCGATGCATGCGCGGCCGATCGATCACTACCCCGCGAAGTGCAGGCAGGCCGCCGCCATCATGCTGATGATCCAGAACAACCTGGACCCGGCCGTGGCGCAGCACCCGCACGAATTGATCACCTACGGCGGTAACGGCGCGGTCTTTCAGAACTGGGCGCAGTACCGGCTCTGCATGAAGTACCTGAGCGAGATGACCGAGGAGCAGACGCTGGTGATGTACAGCGGCCATCCGCTCGGCCTCTTCCCCAGCCACAAGGACGCGCCGCGTGTGGTGGTCACCAACGGCATGGTGATCCCCAACTACAGCCAGCCCGATGACTGGGAGCGCATGAACGCATTGGGCGTTTCGCAATACGGCCAGATGACGGCCGGCAGCTACATGTACATCGGTCCGCAGGGCATCGTGCACGGTACCACCATCACGGTACTGAACGCCTCGCGCATGCTGAAGGAGCCCGGCGCGAAGGGCAAGCTCTTCGTCACCGCCGGGCTGGGCGGCATGAGCGGCGCGCAACCCAAGGCGGGCAACATCGCGGGCGTGGTGACGATCTGCGCCGAAGTGAACGCCACCGCTGCGCACAAGCGCCATGCGCAGGGCTGGGTGGATGAGCTGACCACCGATGTGGACACCTGCATTGACACCGCACTGGCCTGGCAGAAGAAGGGCGAAGCGCACAGCATCGCCTACGTCGGCAACATCGTGGACCTGTGGGAGCGCCTCGCCGCGCGCAACATCCATGTGGACTTGGGCAGTGACCAGACCAGCTTGCACAATCCCTGGGCCGGTGGCTACTACCCCGTGGGCCTGAGCTACGAGGAAAGCAATGCGCTCATGGTGAAGGACCCCGAGGCGTTCAAACAGCGCGTGCAGGACACACTGCGCCGCCATGTGAAGGCCGTGAACACCCTCGCGGAAAAGGGCATGTACTTCTTCGACTACGGCAATGCCTTCCTCTTGGAAGCGAAACGTGCCGGTGCCGACATCGGCGGCAGGAACGGCGAAGAGTTCAGGTATCCCAGTTATGTGGAGGACATCATGGGGCCGATGTGCTTCGACCACGGCTTCGGTCCATTCCGTTGGGTATGCACGAGTGGCGACCCCAAGGACCTGGCTACCACGGACCGCATCGCCGGGGATGTGCTCGAGGCCATGCTGAACGAAGCGCCGGAGAACATCCACCAACAGATCGCCGACAACCTGCATTGGATCCGCAGCGCCCAGCAGAACAAATTGGTGGTGGGAAGTCAGGCGCGCATCCTGTACGCTGACAGTGAAGGGCGCATCCGCATCGCCGAGGCCTTCAACGCCGCGATCAAGCAGGGTGCCATCACGGCGCCGGTCGTACTGGGCCGCGACCACCACGACGTGAGCGGAACGGACAGCCCGTACCGCGAGACGAGCAACATCCGCGACGGCAGCCGCTTCACCGCCGACATGGCCGTACACAACTTCGTGGGCGATGGGTTCCGCGGTGCCACGTGGATCAGCTTGCACAACGGCGGTGGCGTGGGCTGGGGCGAGGTGATCAACGGCGGCTTCGGCATGGTGCTCGACGGCAGTGCGGACAGTGACCGCCGCCTGAAGGCCATGCTGCACTGGGACGTGAACAACGGCATCGCGCGCCGCGCCTGGGCCCGCAACCCCAACGCCGTGTGGAGCATCGAGCAGGAGATGAAGCGCACGCCCTTGCTGAAGGTGACCCTGCCCAATGAGGCGGATGCGGGTCTGATCGACCGGTCGATCGGCTGAAGCACGGCGGTCCGGCGCGGGATGGCCTAATTTTCTACACTCGTACCCAACCTCGGGATCATGGCCTGCGTGTATGGGTATGAACCACGAAACACACGCTTCCCATGAATCACTTGATCCGATCCCTAGGCCTTGGCCTATTGCTGTCCGTCGGCATGTCCACCCAGGCCCAACAACCATACACTGTCACCATCAATGGCCAGGTGAGCGGCTGCACGGGCAACTCCTTCGTGAGCATCGTGACCCTGCCCGGCACCGATCCGGCCTTGGATATCCATGTTCCTGTGCTTCCACCGGACTGCGGTTTCAGTACCACGCTGGACCTGGCCAACCCTACCGGTGGCTTTATCATCAGCGTTCCGTGCCTCGGGATCATGCAAAGGGACACCGTGTTCTACCAGGCGGAACCGGTATCAGACTCCATCATGGTGTCCGTGGTGTTCAACTGCGGCACCTCCAACCCCGACTGCCTCGGCATACCCGGCGGCAGTGCCCAACCCGGTACCGCCTGTACCACCTTCCTCGGCACGCCCGGCACCTGGAGCCCGAACTGCGAGTGCATCGGGAACACAGCCTCCTGCGCGGCTTGCTTCAACATGGCCCAAACAGCACCGAACACAGCGACCTTCACGAGCTGTAGTACAGGTGGAGTTGGTCCCTATACCTACATGTGGGATTTCTCCGGCCCTGGTGGCGGCGGCGTGCAAGGCGATGGGGTCGAGCACGTGTTCCCGGGGATCGGTCAGTACACCGTGTGCCTGAACATCACGGATGCAGAAGGCTGCATGGATGTCCTCTGTCAGGTGGTCTATGTGGACGAAGAGGGCAACGTGAGCTACGATGTGCCGAACGATTGCCAAGCCTGTGTCGCGATCAGCCAAACACAAGGTGCTGGCGGACCGACCCCCTGGTCCGTGGACCTGACCAGTTGTTCCTCCGGCACCGCGCCTATGCTCGTGGAATGGAGCCTTCCGGACGGAACCTGGACGAATGGCACCTCCACCACCTATACCACGAACACCTCGGGCAGACTCTACTTCTGCGCAACGATCACCGCTGCCAATGGCTGCACCAACACGGCATGCGACTCGGCGTGGTTCGATGACAACGGATGGATCGTCACCAACCCGATCTACTTCGACTGCCTGCAGATCCCCAACGGACCCAACGTACAAGGAACACCGTGCACCGACCCCGCCACCGGCATCACCGGTACGTGGAGCGCGAGTTGCGAATGCATCACCGAGCCGATCGATTGCCAGGCTGGCTTCTGGGTGATCCAAGCGTACGAGGGCGATAGCCTGAACGGCAGCGTGACGCCCATTCCTTACGAGCTCTGGGTCTGGAACCTGAGCACCGGCACCAGCCCCTTCCAGTTCCTGTGGAGTTTCGGTGATGGCACAACCAGCACCGACCCCTTCCCCACGCACGTCTATGCCGAAAGCGGCCCGTACCTGCTGTGCCTCACCATGACCGATGCCATGGGCTGCACCAGCACCAGTTGCGACACGGTGAGCATCGATGGCAATGGCCTGTCCGGTGGCATGGCACCGGTGGGTGGCGGGGCCCGCGCAGGCTTCACCATTCGAGTGATGAACCAATTGCCCACCGGCATGGAACCTCGACCCGCCTTCACCGACATCCGGCAATGGCCCAACCCGGTGAGCGGAACATTGAACCTCCGCTTCGATACCGAACAACGCGGCCACCTGCCGATGCACGTGATCGATATGAACGGCCGCGTGGTGCTGAGCGCGAACACCACGATCACCGTGGGCACCAACCAAGTGGAGGTCGCCACAAGCACCCTGCCTGCGGGTATGTACACCTTGCGCCTGGGTGAAGGCACCAAGTCCATGAGCTTCCGCTTCGTGAAACACTGATCCGAACCTTGAGCACCGGGGTCGTCCATCGCGCGATGGGCGACCCGGTGCACAACGGCATGGTCCCCGAAAGCCTCATCGCCCGTTGTCTCCGCGAGGAGCCCAAGGCGCAGTACGAGATGTACCGCGCCTTGTACGGTATGATGATGGCCATCTGCCGTCGTTACGAACGCAACCCACAGGACGCCGTGGCCCGCATGAACCAAGGCTTCCTGAAGATCCTGACCAACCTGGACAAAAGACGGCCCGATGTCCCCTTCGAGCTTTGGACACGACGCATCATGATCAATACGGTGATCGACGAATTCCGTAAGGAACGCCAGCGCAAGGCCACTGAGACACTCGATGGTCCGCTCAACGAGGGTGCGTTGATCGAGGTCAACGACTACCTACGTCACATGGAGGCCGATGCGTTCGCCGCACTGTTGCAACGTGTGCCGGACATGTCGCGCAAGGTCTTCAACCTCTTCGCCATCGATGGTTTCGGACATCAGGAGATCGCACAGATGCTCGGCATCAGCGAAGGCACCTCGAAATGGCATGTGGCGAACGCCCGCCAGACGCTGCAGAAAGCCATCGCCCAGCTCACTGGACAGACCACCACAAAGACCGCCATCCGATGAACCTCGACAACGAATTCGACGAGCTGGCCCGGCGCAAGCTGCAGGAGCAGGCGTTCCCCTTCGAGGAGGCGCACTGGTCGCAGGCCGAGCAGGTCATCGCCGCGCAACGCGGCCGCAAACGGCGCGGTTTCTGGTGGCTGGGTGCGGCTGCCCTGCTGGTGGTGAGCACCGCGCTCTGGTCGACCCGACGTGGACCGGAGCCCACGGAAGCCGTGGCCGATACCGTTGCCGTAACGGGTGAGAGCACCGCGGCCACCACGAAGCGGAATGCGCACAACACAGCTGACCGACCATCGACCCCATCCTCCTCGGTACCCTCCACCACCTCGCGATCGGCAAGCACGCCGCCCGTCCACCAAAGCCAGGAACAGCACGTGTCCTCCGTGCAGGATCCGGTCAGCACAACGCAACGATCCGCATCAACACGTTCCTCCGTCATCGCAGCACCGCCACCGACCGTCACCACATCCATCCCGGTGGATCAAGAGCGTACCGGATCACCCGAACCATCCAACAGTACCGCTGTTCCCGTTGTACGGGCCAACGCCGGATCGCCTCTTCCAACACGCACAGCACCAACGGACAGCACCATACCGATGATCACGGTCCACGACCTGGGCATTCCAGCCACCCAGGGCGACCACACCGATCCAACGTTGACCACGGCGGCAACATCCTCCACCAATGCCGCAGCGCTCGACCACACCACCACGGCGGACCCGTTGGAGATGATCCACATGACCTCGGCAGCAAGCGAGGACACGTTGATCGGTGTCGAACAAGACCCGGCCATCGCCACGGCCGCGACCACACCGCACGACAGCACCCTTGCCACACCTGCCGTACCTGTCATCCCCTCGATCATCGCGGAACATGGACCGTGGGAGATCAGCGTGCTGGGCGGTGCCTTCAGCAACGGCTCCACCTATCACGGGGGCAACAGCGCGGACTGGTCGGGCGACCGCGCTCGCCTGGTGGACCCGGGCTTCGGTGCGGAGCTGATGCACAGGGGCCGCAACTTCGGTTTGGGTGTGGGCCTGCACTATGGCACGTACGCGGACCGTCTGCGTGTGGATGCCATCGACCGGACCGACATGGAACGATGGTCCTTCTGGTACCTCGCTCCGGTGGACACCACCATCCTCCTGATCACGGACAGCACCATACAAGGTGGCGAGGTGGTGTACGAAGGGGTGAACGTGAACACCACGGTGCATGTGCTAAGGCAGGGTGCGGATAGCGCAAGGACCACCACCCGAGTACGCAACGCCCGCGACCTGGTGATCCGAACGAGCTACGTGGAAGTACCGCTGCTCCTCGATGCGCACCTGGTACAAGGTCGGTGGAGCGTGGGCCTGCGGGGTGGCCCCACGGTGGGTCTGCTCACCGGTCGCGCGGGCAGCATCCCCAACGGCACCGACGATGGCTACACGGAGCTGGATGACCAGGCCTACCGCAAGGTGGTCTTCGGATGGACGGCCCGCGCCTACCTGCGTTACCGCTTCAACGCGGCGTGGTCCGTCGGCATCGAACCGGCCATGCGCGGGTTGTTCAGCAACAGCTTGGGCGCGGGCGACGTGCAGCGCCGATCCAGCGCGTTCGGTGGTTGGATCAGCCTATCGTACCGCCTGCGTTGAGCACATTGCCGATCTTGGGGGCATGAAGCGCATCCTGCCCCTGTTCCTGGTGATCGTGCTGGGCTGCACCGATGTACCTTCACCAGAAGACACATCGATGACCAACCTAGAAGAGCTCGTCGCCTCGCCTCGCGCAGGCATCCTCAACGCCGTGATCGAGATCCCCGCGGGCACCGTGGAGAAACGGCAATACGACATCGACACCAACACCTTCCCGATCGACCTGCGGAACGGCCAACCACGCCTGATCCGCTTCCTGCCCTATCCGGCCAACTACGGCTTCATCCCGAGCACCCGGATGAACAAGGAGGAAGGTGGCGATGGTGATGCGTTGGACGTATTCGTGCTCTGCGGTGCGGTGCCCAGTGGCACCGTGCTGGAAGTGGAACCCATCGGCATCATCGAACTGCTCGACGCCGGTGAGCGCGACGACAAGCTGGTGG
>SSGN01000095.1 GCA_008016945.1 Flavobacteriales bacterium | reverse complement strand
CGCATGACCACGATCCATGCCCAAGCTGAACGAAAGCGGCAGGACAGGTCCGTCTGCCGCGCGGAAAAGCGGCTCTGCCGGGCCAGAATGCTGCGGGTTCGAGGCTTGATCCACCCGACTTCGGCCGTTTGCGCGACGACAGACACCGCTCGGGGCGAAAAACGCTTGCCCAGCGAGCAAAATCAGGCGATCTTGAAGTCAAGCGGCAGGCCACTTGGGGAATGTCGGTTTCCTACGACTACATGAGAGCGAAATGACGTCCAATCTCGAAGCCGATTTCGTCATCATCGGTTCCGGCTCGGCCGGATCGGCCATGGCCTACCGTCTGTCCGAGGACGGCAAGCACTCGGTCATCGTCATCGAGTTCGGCGGCACCGACGCCGGACCGCTGATCCAGATGCCGTCGGCACTGTCGATCCCCATGAACATGGCGCATTACGACTGGGGTTTTTCGACCGAGCCGGAACCGCATCTCGGCGGACGCCGGCTGGTGACGCCACGCGGCAAGGTGATCGGCGGCTCGTCGTCCATCAACGCCATGGTCTATGTGCGCGGCCACGCGCATGATTTCGACCACTGGGCCGAACAGGGCGCGGCCGGCTGGAGCTATGCCGACGTGCTGCCCTATTTCAAGCGCATGGAAGATTCCGACGGCGGCGAGGAAGGCTGGCGCGGCAGCAGCGGCCCGCTGCACGTGCAGCGCGGCTTCCGCCGCAACCCGCTCTATCAGGCTTTTATGGAAGCCGGGGCGCAGGCAGGCTTCGAATTGACCGACGACTACAACGGCTCGAAGCAGGAAGGCTTTGGGCCGATGGAGCAGACCATCTTTCGCGGACGGCGCTGGTCGGCCGCCAACGCCTATCTCAGGCCGGCGCTGAAACGGCAAAACGTGCGCCTCGTCAAAGGCTTCGCCCGGCGTGTGGTGATCGAGAATCAACGCGCCATCGGGGTCGAGATCGAGGCTCACAAGCAGATTCAAGTCGTCAAGGCGCGCCGCGAGGTGATCGTCGCCGCCTCCTCGATTAACTCGCCGAAGATCCTGATGCTGTCCGGCATCGGCCCCGGCGCCCACCTGAAGGCAAACGGCATCGAGGTGGTCGCCGACCGGCCCGGCGTCGGGCAGAACCTTCAGGACCATCTTGATCTCTACATCCAACAGGAATCGACGAAGCCGATTACGCTGAACTCGGTTCTCAATCCCTTCTCCAAGGCGCTGATCGGCGCACAATGGCTGTTCTTCAAGTCGGGGCTCGGCGCCACCAACCATTTCGAGGCCGCCGCCTTCGTGCGCTCCGCCGCCGGCGTCGACTATCCGGATATCCAGTATCACTTCATCCCCGCCGCCGTGCGCTACGACGGCAAGTCGGCAGCCAAGGCGCACGGCTTCCAGGCGCATGTCGGGCCGATGCGCTCGAAGTCGCGCGGGGCGGTAACGCTGCGCTCACCCGACCCGAAGACGAAGCCGAAAATCCAGTTCAACTACATGTCGCAGCCCGACGACTGGCGGGATTTCCGCCATTGCATCCGGCTCACCCGCGAGATCTTTTCGCAAGCCGCGTTCGATCCTTTCCGGGGTGAGGAAATCTCACCCGGCAAGGCGGTGCAGAGCAACGAGGAACTGGACAATTTCATCCGCAACCATGTGGAGAGCGCCTTCCATCCGTGCGGCACCTGCCGCATGGGCCGCGCCGACGATATCGGCAGCGTGGTCGATCCCGAATGCCGGGTCATCGGCGTCGAGGGCCTGCGCGTAGCCGATTCCTCGATCTTCCCGCGCGTCACCAACGGCAACCTCAACGGGCCGTCGATCATGACCGGCGAGAAGGCGTCCGACCATATCCTCGGCCGCACGCCGCTTTCCCCCTCCAATCAGGAGCCGTGGATCAATCCGCGCTGGCAAACCAGCGACCGATGAGCCATTACGTGTCCGACCGCCTTGCAGCAGGAACAGCGTCATGAAAGCCCAGCCCACCGCCTCGCACTACATCAACGGCCGCTTCGTCGAGGACGATCAGGGCGCACCGCTGCCGGTCGTCTATCCGGCGACGGGCGAGACCATCGCGACGTTGCATTCGGCGACGCCGAACATCGTCGAACTGGCGGTCGAGGCGGCGCGCGCAGCGCAAGGAGCCTGGGCGCGCATGAAGCCGGTGGAACGCGGCCGCGTCCTGCGCCGCGCCGCCGACATCCTGCGCGAGCGCAACGCCGACCTCGCCCGGCTGGAAACGCTGGACACAGGCAAGGCACTCCAGGAAACGCTGGTGGCGGACGCGCCGTCTGCCGCCGACTGCCTCGAATTCTTCGGCGGCGCGATCGCGGCCTATAACGGCGAGGCCGTCGATCTCGGCGGCCCGTTCGCCTATACGCGGCGCGAGCCGCTTGGCGTGTGCGTCGGCATCGGGGCGTGGAACTACCCGATCCAGATCGCCGGCTGGAAATCGGCGCCGGCGCTCGCCATGGGCAACGCCATGGTGTTCAAGCCCTCCGAGAACACACCGCTTTCGGCGCTGGCGCTTGCCGAAATCTACACCGAGGCGGGGCTGCCGGACGGGCTGTTCAACGTCGTTCAGGGTTACGGCGACGTGGGCGCGGCCTTGGTCGAACATGAAGCTGTCGCCAAGGTTTCCGTCACCGGCTCGGTGCCGACCGGGCGGCGGGTGCTGTCGCTCGCCGGCTCGAAGATGAAGCACGCCACCATGGAGCTCGGCGGCAAGTCGCCGCTGATCGTCTTCGACGACGCCGACCTCGAAAACGCCATCGGCGGCGCAATGCTCGGCAATTTCTATTCGACCGGGCAGGTGTGCTCGAACGGAACCCGCGTCTTCGTCCACGAGGCGATTCACGACCGCTTTGTCGAACGGCTGGTGGAACGCACGAAGAAAATCCGCATCGGCGACCCGCTCGATCCTGAAACGCAGATGGGACCGCTGGTCAACAAGGCGCAGCACGACAAGGTGCTTTCCTATATCGGCGTCGGCAGGCAAGAAGGCGCGACGCTTGCCTGCGGCGGCAACGTGCCATCGCTGCAAGGCTTCAGCGGCGGCTTCTTCGTTGAGCCGACCGTCTTCACCGATGTCACCGACACCATGCGCATAGCGCGCGAGGAGATTTTCGGGCCAGTGATGAGCGTGCTGAAGTTCAGCGACGAGGACGAGGTGGTGGAGCGCGCCAACGCGACCGAGTTCGGACTGGCGGCGGGCGTGTTCACGCGCGACCTCGCCCGCGCGCATCGCGTCATCGGCGAGTTGCAGGCCGGAACCTGCTGGATCAACGCCTATAACCTGACGCCGGTCGAAATCCCCTTCGGCGGCGTCAAGCAGTCGGGCATCGGCCGCGAGAACTCGCTGGCAGCCCTTTCGCTCTATTCGCAGATCAAGGCGGTCTATGTAGAAACCGGAGACGTCGCCAGCCCTTACTGAGGGTCGGAGCTATCGCCTGCGGAATCCCCAGTCCGCTACGAGAGCGTTTCAGCGGCCGGCGGTGCAGTCGAGATACTGCGTCAGCGCGCAGACCAGATGGTAGAAGATCGAGGCGGGCACCTCCGTTGCCCGGGAGCGGCCGCGCTCGTCGATGCGATCGACCCACAGGCCGACAGGCGCCGGGTCGATATGCCAGCGGAACAGCCGGCCGACGCGCTCCTCGATCTCGGGCTTCATGTCCGGCCCGCCGGTGCGATCGAGCGCGATGGCCGCTTTGACCGCTTCCGTTTGCGGCCAGCTTCGCGACACGCCGTCCAGCGGCAGGCCAGTCCGCGACACCGCCCCGTAGGCGAGACCGGTGGCACGGTTCAGCCCGTTGGCGATCGCCGAGGCATAGAGCTTGCGGGCAAAGGCATCAAGGTCCTGCTGCCCGCTGCGGGCGGCGAAATCAACCAGCAGCGAGGCCCATTCGAAATGATGGCCCGGCTCCGTCCACGTCCCCCTTTCGCCCGCTGCCGGCCGCCAGTTGTCGTCGAAATATTCGCCGAGCGTCCAGCTTTCGGCGTCGAAGAAATGGCTGCGGAACAGATCGACGACGCGTGCCGCCCGGCGCAGATAGGTGCGGTCGCCGGTTGCATCGTACCAGGCCATGAACGCTTCCAGCAGATGCATATGCGATGATAACGTGCTTTTTATTGGCCTTGCAGCGAACAATCCTTTGCAATTGCGCGTATCATCCCGTTGCATTTGCGGTAAGGAACATAACCTGACTGCATTTGCGCCGTATCTTTGCCATCATCAAAAGCATTGTTCAGGCCGGGGATACACTCACGTCTGGAAGGACTCACTGATGAAGCTGATCCGATCCTTGCTGTTGACGGGCATGGCGTTGGGCATGAGCACGACAGCCTTGTGCGCGGCTGACTATTATATTTCGCCCGCGCGGCCAGGGCCGGTGGCAGGAACGCCATTGGCTGCGATTTCGCTGCAGGCGACAACCCAGACCCGGTTGCAGACCAACGTGAACCAGCGTGGCAACACCGCGGGCAAATGGGTTCGGGTGGGGCAGGCCCCGACGGCGACTGCGCCAACGACGACCACCACGACGACCACGACCGCGTCCACGGGCACCAAGACCGCCATGGCCACGACGACGGCGCCGCTGATTGCGCCGCTGGCCGCGCCGACCGGCGGAACGACCTTCCCGTCGTTTGCCGCGCTGGTGCAGTCGGGCCAGCTGACAGGTGGCGACCGCGTCTTCCTGATGGATGGCTATCACGGGGTGCTGACGATCAAGGACCTTGATTTCACCACCCCGATCACCATCGCGCAGATGCCGGGCCAGACCGCTCAGGTCGAGATGATCGGGGTCTACAATTCCACCAACATCATCTTCCGCGACTTCAAGGTCTGGGCGATGTCGGCCAATGCGGGCACCGGCCCGCTGATCCGGACTTACGCCGGCAGCTCGGACATCACCTTTGCCAATCTCGACGTGCGTTCGGTCGCCGATGCCGGCAACTATGCGAGCTGGTCGCAGACAACATGGCTGGCCAACAAGCGGCTGGGTATGCTGCTGCAGGGCACACGCATCACGGCGGTCGGAAACCGGATTACGGGCCTTTACCACGGCATTCAGACGGACGGCCGCCTGAGTTCGATCGTCAGCAACATCGTTGACGGCTTTTCGGGCGATGCGATGCGCGCCCTGGGCGATGACAATACCGTGCGCGGCAACAAGGTTCAGAATTGCTTCCAGATCGACGCCAACCACGCTGATGGTTTCCAGTCTTTCTCGCGCGGGCCGACAGGCACGGCCGGTGCCGGAACCGTCTACAATCTGGTGATCGAGAACAACAAGATCTTTGAATGGACGCTTGGGACGACGAACTCGTTGCGCTGCAAGTTGCAAGGCATCGGCATGTTCGATGGCATGTTCGACAATGCCCAGATCCGCAACAACGTCATCGCCGTTTCCGGCTATCACGGGATTGCTGTGTCCGGCGCGGTGAACACCAAGATCACCCATAACACCGTGGTGAACCCGTCGGGTCAGGCGACGGCCTATCCGTGGATCAAGATCTCGCCGCACAAGAATGGCACGCCTTCGCGCAAAACGACCGTGGCCAACAATACCGTAAACGAGCTGAGGGCCTATACCAACGCCACAACCGGGAACCTGGCGGTGAACAACGTTGTCATCAAGAATGCGGCGGCAGAGTTCACATCGGTGGCCAAGCAGGACTTCACGCTCTTGGCGACAGCCAAGTCGGCGAACGCGGGTGGTGCTGCCTATGCCGTGCCGGTCGACATCCTGGGCGTGCCGCGGCCACGGGGCACGGGCCCGGACGCCGGAGCCTACGAAAGCCGCTGAGCGAATCTGCGCTGCGACCGAAAACCCGCCGGCATCGTCCGGCGGGTTTTTTGCTTTACGGCGTCGCGATGGCCCGCCCCGGCGTCACATTTTCGCCACAGTTTCCCCGGTTTGAGAGGGGAATTGGCCGGTTGCCGACTGGGCAAGCGGGGGGTGAGCGCCAGGTCGGGCAAATCCGGCTCGGCTCTCTCAGGGGTAGAGCGGTGCGATTTCGGCTGGACGAGATGCACGATCCGACTCTGGAAGCGGCATAGTTGATCTATTGGATACAATTGGAAAATTCTTCTGCGGCCTCAGTGGTTCGCCTGTAAATTGCGGCTGAAAAGTGGCGAAATAGCGTTCCAATCCGACCCAATTGTGGTAATGTCGTGGCGAAGGGTACGACTATACCGATGTGGGAGTGTTAGAATGTTCGGAAAATCATTTGTGGTTGGTGCGGCTTTTTCTGCCGCTCTGGCGCTTGGCGCGACCGTGTCGAACGCTGCGGTCATCGACTTTACCAGCGCCTCGACGGGGCATTCCGGCGTGCTTGCCGGTGGAACGACCTGGACCATGACCGCCAGCGGTTACCTGAACAATTCGCAACTGTTCGATGGCAATGCGAAGCCGTCGGGCACTGGCCTTGCGTTCGAGACCGACGGCTTCGCATTGCCATCGAACAGTTG
>SSGN01000085.1 GCA_008016945.1 Flavobacteriales bacterium | reverse complement strand
GGCCGTACCAACGAAGGCCACGTTGCAACTGCGGTTCCATGTGGTGGGCGGCTGTTTCGCACAACCCGAGAACGCAGACCGTCTGTTGAGGGAGCTCCGGGACAAAGGCTACCACGCCACCCGGCTGCCGCGCTATGGTGAATTGCATCCGGTGGCCTATGGCAGCTATGCCGATCGCCAGGAGGCCGTGGAAGCACTGGCCATTGTACGGCGCGATGGAGGTGGGCAAGCGTGGTTGCTGGTGCGGTAGCGCTGGTGTGATGTCCGAAGCGCATGGTCGAGGGCTTACCTTCGCGCACGACGTTTGTTCGCGATCTTATCGGGAGTGGTGAACGCTCCATGGACATGGTTTGAATGGGCCTTGCTCATGCGCGCTGATCGCTCAAGCGATCGTCCTTACCGATGCCCTCCATACCAAGATCGGCTTGGCACGGTTGATGGATACGAACAGCGCATTGAACCCGTCTGAAATGAACCTTCGTACCCTTCTTCTGGCCGCAACGGCCACATGGATCCAACTCGTAGCTGCACAGTCCGTTGCAGAAACCCCTTCACGGACCATCAAGACCGGCAAAGCGGCGGTGACGGCTCTGGCCATCGCACCCAAGAACGATCGCGTGTTGGTGGGTACCAGCAATGGTGCGGTGCTGCATGAGATCGAGAGTGGGAAGAAGCTGTATGCCTTCGCCTATGGCGAGGATGGCGCCACGGCCGTTTATCATGTCGGCTTCAACGAGAACGGCGAATTCGTGGTGCTCATCGGCCCCAGTGGCAAGCGTACGGTTTGGAGCGCGGCGAATGGCCAGCAGGAGAAGGTGATCACTCCGCACCGCTGGATCCCCGACCCCCGTGCCGTGAAGGCCATGGGCCTGGAGATGTCCAACTCGTCCTTCGATCGTTTCTATCAGCAGAAGGAGGTGCGGATCGGCGACGTGCTTGTACGGTCTGCGAAGAAGGGTGTGGTCGAGTTCGTGGGGAGCGATGGCAAGGTGATGCGCACCCTTTCCTTCCCGGAGAACAAGGACCAGCATCACCAAGCCCCGCTGCTGCTTTGGGAGGACCAGCTCCTGGTCGGCACGGACGACGGTCGCGTGCTGTTCTATCCTGTTCGTTGATGCTCCAATGCGGCCAGTGCCTCGCGCACGTGGCGTGAGGCCTTGAAGGGGTCGTTGATCGCCGCTCGGATCACCCCCTGGTGGTCGATCACGTAGGTGACCCGGCCGGGGAGCAGACCCAGGGTGCGAGGTACCCGAAAGGCTTTGCGCGCCGCACCTTGGGTGTCGCATAACAACCGGAAGGGAAGGTTCCAGCGTTCGGCGAACGCCCGGTGCGAGTCCGCGCCATCGCCGCTGATGCCGAGCACCACCGCACCCAGCTCCGTGAATTCGGTGTACGCATCGCGGAAGCCGCATGCCTCCGAAGTGCAGATCCGCGTGTCGTCCTTCGGGTAGAAGAAGAGCACCACGGGATGCCCCATGTATCCGCGCAGTCGTACGAGGTTCCCGTCCTGGTCGCGCAGTTCCAGGTCCGGTGCCGGAGTGCCGGGATCAAGCATCCGGTCCCGGGTTGGTCTTCGGGTTCCCGCGCAGGCTGCTCATCACCACCATCACCACGGCACCTACCACCAACAGGCCGAGCGATCCCCATACCCAGCCCATCTTGTCGCGGAAGATCAAGAGCACCACCAGCACGAACAGGAATAGCGTTGCACCTTGTGACCACAGGGTGAGCTGGAAGTTGGACCACTTCAACGCGCCACGCCGCAAGAGGTCGTGGATGCGATGCACGGAGATGTGGTAAGCGACCAGCAAGGCCATGTAGCCGAACAGCACTTGTGTGAACGGTAGCTTGAGCATGGCCGGTCGGATGGCCAGGATCCAGCCGCCGAGAACGGCGAACGAGAGGAGTGCCGGCCAGATCACGAAGAACAGCGCACGCCGCTCCATCCCGCTGAACTGCTCCAGCAGGACCTTGCGGTCCGGCTCCCACCGCGTCATGGCCTGCCGGTGCGCCACGAACAACCGCACGATATGGAAGGTGCCCGCGAAGTACACGATCAACGCGAACAGGTGCAGGGCTTTCAGCGGTGCGGGGATCTCGGTCGGGGGCATTCGTCAAAGATAGGATCGACCATTCTTCGGTCCTGGACAGGGCACCGGGAGACGCGCTTGGGCTGACGTCCCGCGATGGGCCAGGCCCCCACCGCATACCTTCGTACCGTGAAGAGCATGACACCCAAACCCTCCACCGAGAGCTACGCTGAAACCACGCACCTGGTGTTGCCCAACGACACCAATACCCTCGGGAACCTCTTCGGGGGGCAGTTGCTGAAATGGCTCGATATCAATTGTGCCATCAGCGCCCATCGCCACTGTAAGCGCCTGGCGGTGACGGTGGCCGTGAATCATGTGGGCTTCGACCGCCCCATCAAGCTGGGCGACTTCGTGACCATCAAAAGCCACGTCAGCCGTGGTTTTGGAACCAGCATGGAGGTGTGGGCCGATGTGTGGGTGGAGGATCAGATGACGGGAGAGAAGATCATGGTCACCAGTGCCATCTACACCTTCGTCGCCATCGATCAAGCGGGGCGATCCTGCTCCGTGGCAGATGTGCTCCCCCAGACGGATGAGGAGCAACAACGGTACGACGGTGCTTTGCGTCGCCGACAACTCCGGCTGATCCTCAGCGGTCGCATGAAGCCGGATGACGCCCATGAGTTGAAGGCGCTATTCGATGTGGTGAAGAATTGAGGCGGTCGATCGGCCTCCGTTCAAAGGCTCTCGTCCAGGCTGGAGCCATCGAACAGCTCGCCCGTCTCGGTGTCGTGCGCACGTAATCCCAGGGCCTTCACGATGGCCGCGACACATACGGCGCTCTGGTCGCCACCGTGAACGTGGGCCACCACGTAGCGCACGGTGTCGGCATTCTCCATGTGGAGTTGAAGGCTGATGTCGTAGCCGGGCTGTCGTACGAACAACCAGTCCTTATCCTGTTCCTCGGCGAAGGGCACGGCTTCCTTGATCCTCGCCACGATGGTCGCACGGTCGCCAATGGGTTTTGGACGATAGGTGGAAGGCACGTCATTGATCGAGGCCACGTCGGGCAGGTCCTGGATGAAGATGTCCCAGCTCATTTTCCTTGCGGTTGTGCGATGGTGCGTAGGTCTTGGCGTTCCATGCATCGGAAGTGCCCGTGGGGGCAATGGTCGTATCCGATCTTGGAACAAGGACGGCAGTTCAGAGCCACCTCGGCGATGCGTGCTCGTTCCGGATGGGAGGGGATGTATGGCCCCATGCCGAACCCTGGGATGGTGTTGCCCCAGACGCTGACGACCTCTTCGATGCCGCGCGTGGTGGTGCTGCCATCCCCAGAGATGGTCTTGGCGAAGGCACAGGCCATGTGCATGGCCCCGCTGTCGTGCGCGATCACCCGACGGGCTTGCCGAAGGAGCGAGGCGCTCCCCAGCAGGTCGTACTGTCCGGTGCCATCGAACACGCGCCCGCCGGTCGCCGATACGATCGATCGGGCAACGGCCTGGTCCTCCTTCCCGCCGATCAGGACCACAGGGCCTTCGATCATTGCGGCGAGCTCGATCAACTTGTGCGGAGGCAGCCGCTTCGTGGCATGTGCCGCACCGATCGCCAAGGCGGTGTAACCGGCCCGATGTGTTTCCGGCAACGTGGACGGATCCACCTCGCGGTCGGGGGGTATGAAGAGGTCCAGCCCCTGGCCATCGTTCTTCACCCCCAGCCAGGCCACGGTGCTGAGGTAACGATCCACGATGTGCATGGGGCTGCGGCCGTCGGCTTGGCGGGGCAGGCGGTCCATCTTGAAGTTCACCATCAACCACTTCTCGATGTTGAGCTTCTGGAAGCTGTGCGCCGGACAGCCCAGGGCCCGCTTCACACGCGCGGTACGTAGGTTATTGTGCAGGTCGATGATGCCATCGAAACGCTCCGCCCTCAACCGGGTGATCAGCGCGCGGAGGTCGTCCTGCAGCTCATGCACCTTGTCCACGTGCGGGTTGGAACGTACGAGATCCGCATAGCCCGCTTTCGTGGCCACATGGAGCTCCACATCCTGCCGTTGCTGTTTCACGCAACGGAACACCGGGCTGGTGAGCACGATGTCACCGATGGAGGAGAAGCGGAGGACGAGGAGTTTCATATCGGTGACGTCCGTGGTGGGGGCCGTGCATCGAACCACGGCCGCGCCAAAAGTAGCCGCGAAGGACCGTGCTGCCCCCACCCATGGCGTAGCACGCCGAGGTGGCCACCGGATCGGTGCACCAAGGCAGGTAGGTCCGCCGCTCGTGGCGGTGAGGCACCCGGTATCTTCGCCCCGGCATGTTCATCGATACGCACGCGCATCTCTATCACAAGCAGTTCGATCCCGATCGGGAGTCGATGCTTCAACGGGCGCTCGACGCCGGAGTGAAGAAACTCTTCCTGCCCAACATCGATCTGGACAGCATGGAAGGCATGGACGCTTTGGCCGCAGCTCATCCGGAACATTGCTTCGCCATGATGGGCCTGCATCCGTGCTCCGTGGGTAAGAACAACGACCGGGCGATGCAGGTGATGGAGGAGCGGCTCCGTACCGGTCGCTACTGCGCCGTGGGCGAGATCGGGATCGACCTGTACTGGGATAGGACCTGGATCGCTCAGCAACAAGAGGTGTTCCGGCAGCATGTACGATGGGCGAAGGAGTTGGATCTGCCGGTCGTCATCCATTGTCGGAACAGCTTCGCGGAGACCATCGCGATCGTGGAGGAGGAGAATGCCCAAGGGCTACGGGGGGTGTTCCATTGTTTCACGGGAACACCCGAGGAGGCGCGGCGGATCATCGCCCTGGAAGGCTTCGTGCTCGGCATCGGGGGCGTGATCACCTACCCGAAAGGAGGGCTGTATGAGACCATGCAGGTGGTGGGCCCGGACCATTGCGTGTTGGAGACCGATGCGCCCTACCTCGCTCCGGTGCCGTATCGCGGTAAGCGCAACGAGAGTGGGTACATCCCGCTGATCGCGGAGCGGTTGGCACTGGCCACAGGAAAGACCGTGACCGAGATCGCGCACATGACCACGACCAACGCCGAACGCCTTTTCCGCCGATGAAGCAACGTTCCGTTCTGATCATCTATACCGGGGGAACCATCGGGATGTTCGCCGACCCCCGTACCGGCGCATTACGCCCCATGGACCTGGCCCACCTCGAAGAGCAGGTGCCCGAGCTGGAGCGGATCAACGTGAAGCTCGAGTCGTGGTCGTTCGAGACACCCATCGACAGCAGCGACATGCGGCCGTTGGATTGGGTGCGCATCGCCCGGATCATCGGTGATCATTACGATCGCTATGATGGCTTCGTGGTGTTGCATGGGAGCGATACCATGGCCTACACCGCCAGTGCGCTCAGTTTCATCCTGGAAGGGCTGAACAAGCCGGTGATCCTTACGGGTTCCCAACTGCCCATCGGCATCATCCGCACCGATGCGAAGGAGAACCTGATCACCGCCATCGAGATCGCTGCGGCCACCGACGAGCATGGCCACGCCCGGGTGCCCGAAGTGGCGGTCTATTTCGAGTACAGCCTGTACCGCGGTAACCGAACGGTGAAGGTGCATGCCGAGCGCTTTGAGGCGTTCCGATCGCCGAACCATCCACGATTGGCCGAGGCCGGTGTTCACCTCCGTTTCGATCCGGCGGCCATCCTGCCGGCCCGGTCCGGTCCGCTGCGCATACACGAACATCTGGACGACAACGTGGGCGTGATCCGCCTTTTCCCCGGGATCCGTGCCGATTGGGTGCGGCACGCCCTGGCCACCCCGGGTCTGCGGGCGGTGGTGCTCACCACCTTCGGCAGTGGCAACGGACCTACGGACAGGGCATTCATCGATGTGCTCCGCGAAGCGCGTGAACGGGGTATCGTACTGGTCAATGTGACCCAATGCCTTGGAGGGCGGGTGGAGCAAGGCCGTTATGCCACCAGCCGGACCTTCGTGGAACTGGGGGTGCTCAATGGTGGCGATATGACCGTGGAGGCGGCCGTGACCAAATCGATGTTCCTGCTGGGGCAGGGTTTACAGGGCGAGGCTTTTACCAAGGCGTTCGAGGAAGACATCGTTGGCGAGGTGGGGGTGCCGTAGGTCCCTGCGCTTTCGTACTTTCGCCGCCCATCTGGAGAAGTGGCCGAGTGGTTTAAGGCGCACGCCTGGAAAGTGTGTTTACTCGAAAGGGTAACGGGGGTTCGAATCCCTCCTTCTCCGCCAGAATGGACCCCGCGATCGCGGGGTCCGCTGTTCCAAGGCACCGGCTCATGAGCGTGGTGGGCTGCGATGGGGTTCGTGTTCCGAGCTGCCCAAGAGCCCGGGCGGATGCCCCCACAGGGCACGGCCAACCTGGTCGAGCAGGGAGGTGTGGGTCGGTCCGAGGGTGTCGATCATACCTGCGTCCGCGGTAGCGATCATGCGCTCGTGGCCCACGACTGGCGCATCGCGGACCTCGCGCGAGGCCACACCCCCTAACTTTGGCGGCTTGTTCGCTGTTCGCGGACACTCCCATGCCTCGTATCGGTCCCATCACCCTGCCGGAATTCCCGCTCTTGCTCGCGCCCATGGAGGATGTGAGCGATCCGCCGTTCCGGGCGTTGTGCAAGAAGCATGGTGCGGACCTGATGTACACCGAGTTCATCAGCAGCGAAGGGTTGATCCGCCAGGCGGCGAAAGGCTTGAAAAAGCTGGACATCTTCGAGTACGAACGGCCTGTCGGTATCCAGCTGTTCGGGGGGAGTGAGGACGCTATGGAAGAGGCGGCACGCATCGCGGAAGCAGCCAAACCCGACCTCATCGACATCAACTACGGCTGCCCCGTGCACAAGGTGGTGAGCAAGGGCGCGGGTGCCTGCCTGCTGCAGGATGTGGACAAGATGGTGCGCCTCACCGAGAAGGTGGTGAAGGCGGTGAAGTTGCCTGTGACCGTGAAGACGCGTTTGGGTTGGAACGAAGCCACGAAGAACATCATGGAAGTGGCCGAACGCCTGCAGGATGTCGGTATCCAGGCGCTAAGCATCCACGGCCGCACGCGCGCACAGCTTTACAAAGGCCCTGCGGACTGGACCTTGATCGGCGAAGTGAAGAACAACCCGCGCATCCACATTCCCATTTTCGGGAATGGCGATATCGATTCACCGGAGAAAGCGGTGGAGTACCGCAACCGCTATGGTGTGGATGGCGTGATGATCGGCCGCGCCACCATAGGACATCCCTTCATCTTCAACGAGATCAAGCATTATATCGCCACCGGCGAGCACCTGCCTCCACCGTCCGTGGCCGATCGTGTGGAAGCGGCACGCGAGCACCTGCGCAGCTCACTGGCTTGGAAGGGACCATGGGAGGGCGTGGTGGAGATGCGCCGACACTATGGCAATTACCTGAAAGGGCTGCCGAACGTGAAGGAAGTACGCTTGCGGCTGTGTACCGAGCGCGATCCTGCCATCCTTGAGG
>SSGN01000012.1 GCA_008016945.1 Flavobacteriales bacterium | reverse complement strand
TCGCCGACCCAAATACAAAGTTCATCTCGATGACCCTGGCAAGCACACCCCCCTTCAAGGTAAGCTACACCCTAAGCGACGACGCCTCGCTCAGCGGCAACAAGGCCATCATGGGCCGTTTTTCGTACATCGAGGACAACGAGCGCAAGACATACGACCTCCCGACCAGCACCATCAACCTGGGCACGGGCGCCGCCGCACAGGTGGCGGAGGGCACGTACACGGAAGAGCCTTCCAGCGCGGACCTCGCATCAGCCGCCGCAGCAGCACCCGCCGGGTCCACCATGATGGCCGTGAGCGACAACACCAGCGGCATCGCCCCCACCCAAGGCGGCGGCGGCGTCACCGCCACGCGCACCATCACCCCGGTGACCGAACAGGAGATGCTGGTGGAGGTGATCGTGAAGAAGGGCGACATCCGCGGCTTCGGCAAATTGCAGGAGACCATCCCGCAGGGCTTCACCGCGCTGGAGAAGGCCAGCAATGAGGCCATCTTCACCACGCAGGACCGCATCGCCAAGTTCGTTTGGCTGAACCTGCCCGCCGCTGCGGAGATCAAGGTGGTGTACAAACTGCGTGCGAACGAACGGCCCGAGGGTGAATACACCATCGATGGCGAGTTCGGCTACCTGCTGAACGATGAGACCCAGAAGGCCGTGATCGGTACCTCCAAGTTCTTCGTGGGGCCCAAGGCCATGGAAGCCATTGCCGCACAGAGCGCCGAACCGGCCAAGGATCTGGCACACGCCACGGTACCCGAGGTGACCCCGGCGAAGGAGGTGAAACCCGAGGTGGCGCACCAAGCCCCTCCTGTGGAACAGCCCACCAAGCCCGTCCGTGCCGAGGAGTCCGCCTCCGTCACCAAGGCCGTGGCACAGCCCAAGCGCACCAGTTCGATCCCCGCCCCCGAACAGGGCATCCTCTACAAGGTGCAGATCTGCGCCGGGCACCGCGAGGTGGGGCGCACCTATTTCGCCACCCGCCACCGCTACCATGGCGACTTCAGCGTGGAGCGCCATCAGGGCTGGATCAAGTTCGTGACCGGGAAGTTCGGGTCCTATGCCGAGGCACGTGACCAACGGGTGGCCTTCAACGCTGCCGGGCATGCCTTCCCCGGGCCTTTCGTCACCGCCTATAACAATGGCGAACGGATCTCCGTACAAGAGGCGCTCGTGCTGAGCAACCAGAAATGGGTGCAATGAGGATACGGGCCTGAAACACTACGCATGAGCGCGAGAAGCATTCCCACTCCTTCCTTCCGATCGCTCGCCGGGCTTGTCCTTTCGCTCTTCCTGCTCCCCGCGGATCTATTCGCACAAACGGATAGTTCCTCCGCACCAGTTGCGGCACCAGTTGCGGCACCAGTTGCGGCACCACCTGCCGAACCCGCACCTCGATCCATCCTGCTGAAGCCCACCTTGGGGTTGGGGCCCGGTATGTTCGCCTTTTACGGCGACGTGGGACAGGCGGGTGGGCGCTTGAGCCCCTTGGTATCCCGTGTGGGATACGAGCTGCGTGCCACAACGGCCATCACCCCTTGGCTGGAAGGCGGTATCCATGTGGTGCATGGACGTGTGGCCGCGAACGAACGCAGCCTCACCCGCAACCTCAACCTCGAATCGCGGATCACCACCGGCGGGATCATGTTCCGCTACAACTTCCACCAGTTCCTCAACCCGGGCCGTTCGGTGGAACCGTACATCAACGTGGGCTTCGAGTCCGTGGAGTTCCTCTCCAAGACCGACCTGCGCGACGAACAGGGTAGGCTCTATCACTACTGGAGCGATGGCACCATTCGCGACCGTGACGAGAACGCCGCGAATGCCACGGATGCCGTGGTGATACACCGCGACTATACCTACGAAAGCGACGTGCGCGAAAGCAACCTCGACGGTTTCGGCAAATACCTGGAGCGCACCTGGGCCATCCCCGTGGGTGTTGGGGCCCGCATGGATATCGGCAATGGCTTCGACTTCCGCATGGGCGCCACCATGTACCTCACTCGTTCGGACCTGATCGATGGCGTAACCGCCGACAGCAGGGGAGATCGTGCGGGCGATGCCGCCAACGACCGCCTGCTCTTCTCCTCCTTCTCCATCGGCTACACCCTGCCCATGAAGAAGCCCGCCTCGAAGGCCAAGATGACACCGTTGCAGAGCGAGGAAGTGGACGCCCTGGCCTGGATGGGCGACGAGGATGGCGATGGCGTGCAGGACATCCATGACAAATGCCCATACACGCCGGCTGGTGTGCCTGTGGATGCATTCGGCTGCCCGCTGGATGGCGATGGCGACGGTGTGCCCGACCATGCCGATGATGAGTTGAACACCCTGCCCGGTGCACCGGTGGATGCCCGTGGGGTGACCATCAGCGACGAACGCTTGCTCAAGGATTGGCTCGCCTACAAGGACTCCGCCAACGTGAACATGGTGCATTCCCGCGTGGAATCCTTCGGGCCGATGAAGCCGGCGCCCACCAAGGTGAAACGCGTGTACGTGGTGAAGGTCGGCGAACAGGTGGAGAGCATCAGCGAAGAACTGATCCAGAAACTGCTGAGCATACCCGACATCCGTGCGGTGGAACAGGGCGATACCACCTTCTATGTGGTGGGCAGCTTCGAGTCCATCCCCGAAGCCTTGCGCCGCGAGCTGGAGTTGAAAGGCATCAAGGTGGAGGGCCGGGTGATGGCCGAGGAGAACGGCCGCCTGATCGACGTGACCGACGAGGTGGAGGCTGAACGCGCCAAGATGACCCCAAGTGCCGCACCGGCTCCCACCGGCGAAGTGATCGTAAGGGTGCAGCTGGGAGCCTTCCGCTATCCGCTCTCCAAGAACATCTTCGACGGCATCGACGACCTGGTGGTGATCAAGGGTGATGACGGCCTCACGCGCTACTATACCGGATCGTTCAAAGAGGTGAACCCCGCCGCTGAGCACAAGGTGAAGATGCTCCTGCGCGGCTTCCAAGGGGCCTTCCTGGTGGCCTTCCGCGATGGTAAACGCATCAGCATGAAGGATGCCGGAGCCAAGCTTACCGGCCCGGAGACCATGAACAACGCCCCCAGCGGAAGCATCGACAAGAGCATGCTGCGCTACCGCGTGCAGGTGGGCACCTTCGTGGGCAACATCCCCATGGAGACCATGGGCAAGCTGATCGAGATGGGCGACATCCGCCCGGTGACCAGCTCCGACGCGGTCCGCTACTACTACGGCCAGTTCAAGAGCCGTAAGGAAGCTGATGATGCCAAGGGGGCCATCATCAAGAAGGGCTTCACCGATGCCTTCGTGGTGGGCGATATGAACGGCTATATCATCCCGGCGGATGAAGCCGACCAGTTGATGAAGCAGCCGTAGCCTGCAGCCCTGTCGCGGTACGCTCAGCATCGCATGCAATAGGTGGGATCGCTCGTGCGTTGGTCCTGGGCTACCTTTCAGGATCCATCTGACCACCATGTTCCGCCTGCATCCATGTGTCCGCGCGTTCGGCTTCTTCGTTCCCATCGCCATCACACTGCTCGCCGGCTGCCGATCGCAGGACGCTCCTTTCAAACCTGACGTGGCATTCACGCCCTATGTGGCCGCCTTTTCGACCGGGCACATCAGTGCTCGAGGCCCCATCCTGGTACGCATCGCCGACGGACAGCAGTGGAAGGACAGCTCCACCACCGCGGTCCAAACGCTGTTCTCCCTCTCCCCCAAGGTGGAGGGGACCGTGCGCTGGCAGGATGGACAGACCCTCGCCTTCGTGCCGAACGAACGGCTGGAACAGGGGGTCACCTATACGGTGGACTTCAAGCTCGGCGCGCTGATCCACCTACCCGCCGGATTGGAGACCTTCAAGTTCCAGGTGTCCACGGTCCACCAGGGGATCGATGCACAGGTGAGCGACATGCACCCGGTATCGCCCTCCGACCCCACCAAACAACGCCTGGTGGTGGCGGTACGCACCAGCGACGATGCCACCGGCCAGGACCTGGAAGGTTGTTTCAACGCCACGCAACAAGGGCGCAAACTGCCCCTCCAGTGGGAGCATGAACCCAACGGCCTGTTCCACCGCTTCACCGTGGACAGCATTGTGCGCGCAGAAGCCGCCAGCACCGTGCTGATCTCCTGGGATGGCGAAAAGCTCGGATCCAAGGATCGAGGGGAGCTACCCTTCAACATGCCCGCCCTTGGCGAAGTATCCCTGATCGCCACCAGCACCACTTCCGACGGTGAACAGAGCGCCACCCTGCTCTTCTCCGACCCGCTGGATGCCGCGCAGGACATGAGCGGGCTCGTAGGCATCACCGGCGCTCCCGATGTGCGCATCTCCGTGGAGGGGAACAAGCTGATCCTCTATCCCACCGACCGCCTTCGCGGCGACCACCAAGGTTTCGTGGATGCCGCCATCAGGACCATCGCACAACGACCGATCGGGCACGACCTCACCGTCGACCTCCGGTTCGAGGAGCTCAAGCCCGCCATCCGCATGGTGGGAAAGGGCACCATACTCCCTTCTTCGGATGGCCTGGTGATGCCCTTCGAGGCCGTGAACCTCAAGGCCGTGGACGTGCGCGTGGTGAAGATCCATGAGACCAACATCGCCCAGTTCCTCCAGGTGAACGCCTTGGACGGACAGCGCGAACTGGCCCGGGTGGGCCGGTTGATCACGAAGAAGACCATCGCCTTGAACACCGCCGACGCACCCGACCTTGGCCGCTGGAACCGCTTCTACCTCGACCTCGAACAACACATCAAAGCCGAACCCGGCGCCATCTACCGCGTGGAGCTCTCCTTCTCGCGCAAGCACGCGGTGTATCCGTGCAGCGACCAAGGGGCTGCGGAAGAGCCCGAACCGGAGCGCACCTGGGAAGAGGAACAAGCACCCTACGACCAGTACCAGGACCATTGGTATTACGACGAGTACTATTACGAGGACTACGACCACGGCGAACGAGAGGATCCCTGCACCCCCTCGTACTACATGTACAACAACGCCGTGGCGCGGAACATCATCGCCTCGGACCTCGGCCTCATCGCCAAGCGCGGCAACGATGGATCACTTCGGATCGCGGTGAGCGACCTGCGCACCGCTGCTCCCCTGTCCGGTGTACAACTGGATGTGTTGGACCTGCAACGCAAGAGCCTTGGCACCCTCACCACCGACCGGCAAGGCCTGGCCTCCCTGCCCGCCACGGCGAACAAGCCCTTCCTGCTCGTGGCGAAGCAGGGAAGCCAGCGCGGCTACTTGAAATTGGATGATGGAAGCTCGCTCTCGGTGAGCGAGGCCGACGTCGAAGGCGGATCCGTGGAGCGCGGGCTGAAAGGCTTCATCTACGGGGAACGCGGCGTATGGCGCCCCGGGGATTCCCTCTACCTCGCCTTCATCCTGCAGGATGCGGAGCACAGACTGCCGAAGGACCACCCGGTGGTGCTGGAGCTCACCGACCCGCTCGGACGTCTGGACCAGAAGCATGTGCGCACGGCCTCGGTGAACGGTGTGTATGCCTTTCGATGCACCACTGAACACGATGCGCCCACCGGATCATGGAGCGCCCGCGTGGTGGTGGGCGGCACCTCTTTCCACAAGCATATCCGGATCGAAACGGTGAAACCCAACCGCTTGAAGATCCGCCTGGACGCAGGTGAACGCATCACCGCCAACACACCGCGGGTAAGCCTAAGCGCCAACTGGCTGCATGGCGCCCCGGCGCGTGGCCTGAAGAGCCGAGTGACCGTGACCATGACACCTGGATCCGCCAGATTCAAAGGATACGAGCCGTACGTGTTCGACGACCTGCGCACGTTCGTGCCCAACGAGGAGCAGGTGGTATTCGATGGTGTGCTCGACACCAAGGGCGAAGCGAGCTTCCCATTGGAGCTGCACGCCGGTCGCAACGCACCGGCGGTGGTCAACACCAACATCGTTACGCGGGTGTTCGAGGCCGGAGGCGACGCCAGCATGGACCACACCACCATGCCGTACCTCCCCTATCCATCCTATGCCGGCATACGAGCACCCGAACGCTACAACTCCTGGGGCGGGCTGACCACCGACACCACCTACACCCTGCCCGTGGTGGCCGTGGATGTGAATGGAGCACCGATCGCTGGGCGGGCGCTGAAAGCACAGGTGTACAAGATGCAGTACGATTGGTGGTGGGATGGCGACCTGGAAGGCGTGGCGAACTACATCAGCTCGCCCAGCGTGAAGTTGCAGGAGGAGTTCGACCTGAAGACCGATGCACAAGGGCGCACCTCCATGAAATTCCGCGTGGAGCGCCCGGAGTGGGGGCGCTTCACCGTACGCGTCACCGACCCGGCCAGCGGACACAGCAGCGCGCTCCAGTTCTACATGGATTGGCCCGGATGGGAAGGACGATCGCGCCGCGATGATCCCGGCCAGGCCGCCATGCTGAGCTTCAACAGCGACAAGAAGAACTACAAGGTGGGCGATAAGGCCACCCTGATCATCCCCAGCAGTGGCCGTGGTCGTGCCTTGGTAAGCCTCGAGACCGGAAGCCGTGTGATCGATATGGGTTGGGTGGACCTCAAGGAGAATGAGACCCGCCACACCTTCACGGTGACCGAAGCCATGGCCCCCAACGTGTACGCCCACGTGACCGTGGTGCAACCCCATGCGGAAACGTTGAACGACCTGCCCATACGCCTCTACGGGGTGATCCCGATCCTGGTGGAAGATGAGACCACCAAGCTGCGTCCGACGATCAGCACGCCCAAGGAGATAAAGACCGATGTGCCCTTCACCGTGGAAGTGGGCGAAGAGAAGGGTGCCGCCATGACCTACACCCTGGCCGTGGTGGACGAAGGCGTGCTCGACCTTACCCGCTTCAAGACCCCCGATCCGTGGAAGCACTTCTATGCGCGCGAAGCCCTCGGTGTACGCACGTGGGACGTGTATGACCAGGTGATCGGTGCGTTCGGAAGAAGGATCGCACGTGTACTGGCCCTTGGCGGAAGCGATGAGGGCGCCCCCGGTGACCATGCCAAAGCACAACGCTTCAAGCCCGTGGTGAAGTACGTGGGGCCGTTCAACCTGCAGCGCGGAAAGAAGGCCAAGCACACGTTCACCATCAACAACTACGTGGGGTCGGTACGGGTCATGGTGGTGGCCTCCGATGGTGTGAAAGCATACGGCAACAGCGAGAAGACCGTGCCGGTGAAGAAACCACTGATGGTGCTGGCCACCTTGCCGCGTGTGCTGGCGCCCGGCGAACGCGCGGACCTGCCCGTGACGGTGTTCGCTATGGATCCGAAGGTGAAGGAGGTGAAGGTGAAACTTGAACCGAACAGCTACCTCATCCCCGAAGGGCCAGTGGAGCGGACGATCCGTTTCAACAGCACCGGAGACCAGGTGGTGCGCTTCACCGTGCGCGTGAAGGAGGCCATCGGTGTGGCAAAGGTGAAGGTGAGCGCCAGTGGCGCGGGCGAGAGCGCATCTGAGGCCATCGAGCTTGATGTGCGCCAGCCCAACCTACCCATGGCGGATGTGGAAGAGGTGTACTTGGAACCCGGCAAGAGCTGGAAGGAGGTGACCGCACCCATCGGCATCGCAGGCACCAACAGGGCCTACGTGGAGATGAGCACCATACCTCCGGTGGACTTCGACCGGCGCCTGCAATACCTGATCGACTATCCCCATGGCTGTCTGGAGCAGACCATCTCCAAGGCGTTCCCGCAATTGTACCTCGCCAAGGTGATGGAACTACCGGCACGCACCGAACAGCAGATGCGCCTCCACGTGGAGACCGCCCTGCGCAGAATGGGGCAGTTCCAGCGCAGCGATGGTGGCTTCAACTATTGGCCAGGCAGTGGCGACCACTACGACGAATGGACCTCGATCTATGCCGGCCACTTCATGGTGGAGGCGCAGCGCGAGGGCTTCGTACCAACGGGGAACACACTGGCGAACTGGATCGCATACCAGCGCAAGTCCGCGCGCGAATGGCATGGCACCGGACCCACCGGATGGTCGCGGCAGGCCACCCAACTTGCCCAAGCCTACCGCCTCTATGCGCTCGCCCTGGCCAAACAGCCCGAACTGTCGGCGATGAACCGCTTGCGCGAACAACGGGACCTCTCCGCCATGGGGCGCTGGATGCTCGCGGCCACCTACGCGATCGTGGGCCAGACCGATGCCGCGAAACGCCTGGTGGAAGGCGTGCCAGCGACCAACGCCGCGTACACCGAACAAGGCTTCACCTATGGCAGTGACCTGCGCGACGACGCCATCATCGCCGAGGCACTGATGCACTTGGGCGAAACGGCGAAAGCCGCCGGGGTGATCCAACGCATCGCCCGCAACCTGAGCGCCGACACCTGGTACAGTACGCAGACCACCGCGTTCGGACTGATGGCCACCGCACATTTCACCGGACAGGACAAGGCCCGCAAAGGGATCGCGTACAACGTGACGATCAACGGCAAGGCCAGTGACAAGTTCACCGAGAAGGCGATCAGCCGGGTGGACCTCCCCACACCCGATGGCAAGACCGAGGTCGCGATCACCAACACCGGCAAGACCGGGATCCACCTGCGCCGGGTTCGCAGCGGTGTGCCGCTCGCGGGCGCGGAGAAGGCCAGCGCTCATGGGCTGATCATGCAGGTCTCGTACACCGACATGAACGGCGCAACACTCGACCCCACCCGCATCGAGCAAGGTACCGACTTCATGGCCGTGGTGAACGTGGTCCATCCCGGGGTGGTGGACAACTACCAGCAGCTGGCCCTATCGCAGGTATTCCCCTCGGGCTGGGAGATCCGCAACAACCGGCTCGAAGGTTCCGAAGGTGCGGCGCAGCCCTCGCACCACACCTACCAGGACGTGCGCGACGACCGTGTACTCACCTACTTCGACCTATGGCGTGGCAACAGCGCGACATTCCGGGTGATGCTCAATGCCGCCTACACCGGTCGCTACTTCCTGCCCGGTGCGGTGTGCGAAGCCATGTACGACCATACCGTGAACGCACGCAGCACGGGCCGCTGGGTGGAAGTGGTACCCGCGGGCGAGGTGACCAGCGCGCAACGGTGATGGCGTAGCCCTTGACCCAACGCAGGATGGCGATGCCGCACGTGCACCCGGACCCATGCTTGCAGGCCGCGGGATCCCCCCTGTCGCACCGCCACCACCTGATCCGCCATGCGCGTTCGTAAACCGCTGTTCGCAACGCTGGTGCTTGTGGTGGCGGTGTATGGCTGGGCGCGTTGGGGGCCCATGGCTCCGCTGTTCGTTGTACCGCGCAGCACGATGCTGCTCGACCGCGATGGTGGGACGCTCGCCGCATCGGTGGCACGTGATGGGCAATGGCGCATGCCGCCCGGCGATAGCATCCCGGCGCGCTTCGCGCAATGCCTGATCGCCTTCGAAGACCGGCACTTCCGATCCCATCACGGCGTCCACCTCCCCTCACTCGTACGTGCGGCACAACAGAACCGGAAGGCCGGGCGGGTGGTGAGCGGCGGAAGCACCATCACCATGCAGGTGGCACGGATGGCACGTGGAGACAGACCGCGCACCCTGTGGAACAAACTCGCCGAGGTCCTGCTGGCCCTGCGGCTCGAAACGCGCCTCGACAAAGCGGAGATCCTTGCACTGTACACCGCGAACGCCCCCTTTGGCGGGAACGTGGTCGGGCTCGAGGCGGCCGCATGGCGTTGGTACGGACAGCCACCGGACCAATTGGGATGGGCCGAATGTGCCACCTTGGCCGTGCTGCCCAATGCCCCTGCGCGCATCCACCCGGGCAGAGCACGCGACCAGCTGCTCCACAAGCGGAACAGGCTCCTTGGCCACCTGCGTGATACCGGCGTGCTCGACAGCCTCACCTGCGCACTCGCCCGGAGTGAACCCCTGCCCGACAAGCCACTGCCGCTGCCACGGCACGCACCGCACCTGCTGGCAACACTGGAACAACGAGGCCAACGTGGGCAACGGATCCACAGCACCATCGACGCGTCCCTACAAAGGCGTGTACAGGCCATTGCGGAACGCCATGCCCGCACACTGCGCGCCAACGAAGTGCACAACCTGGCCGTGCTCGTGCTGGACACCCGCTCCAGTGAGGTCCTCGCATACATCGGCAACCCCGACCCCGCTGATATCGGGAATGCGGGCGCCGTGGACATCGTACAGGCCCGGCGCAGTACGGGCAGTCTGTTGAAACCGTTCTTGTACGCCGACATGTTGCAGTGCGGCGAACTGATGCCCGACCAGCTCGTGGCCGATCTGCCCACCCACTATTCGGGTTTCGCACCACGCAACTTCGAAGAGCGGTTCGAGGGCGCCGTGCCCGCCTCCGCCGCGCTGGCCCGCTCGCTCAACGTACCCGCCGTGCGTGCACTACACCAGCACGGGATCGAGCGTACGTTGCGCACCCTTCGGAACATGGGCATGCGCAGCCTCGATCGCAGCGCCGACCATTACGGGCTGTCCCTGATCGTAGGTGGTGGCGAATGCACGCTCTGGGAACTCACCGGGGCCTATGCCTCCCTCGTCCGCATCGCCCTTCAGGAAGACCCAGCTCCCGTGCATCCGCCGTTGGCCGTGCGCCCCCCCCCGGTGCGGAACACGGGACCGCAGCAGCCACCGCTTAGTGCCGCTGCCGTGTACCACACGATCCTCGCCCTGCAGGACCTCAACCGCCCCGAAATGGAAACCGGCTGGCGCCACTTCGCCAGCACCCAGCGGATCGCTTGGAAGACGGGCACCAGCTTCGGCCACCGCGATGGGTGGGCCATCGGCGTGACACCGGGGTACACCGTTGGCGTTTGGACCGGGAATGCCGACGGTGAAGGACGCCCCGGGCTGACCGGCACGCTCGCCGCCGCGCCCATGCTCTTCGACATCTTCGCCACCCTTCCAACCACCGCCGACCTCGATCCGCCACACGACGAATTGGAAGCAATGGCCGTCTGCGGCCGAAGTGGGCTGCGTGCCAGTGCGGACTGTTCACCGGTGGATACGTTACGCATCATCCGTGCCGCCATCCGGACCGCACCATGCACCTACCACCGACGTGTGCTCGTGAACGCGGATGGCACCGAGATACTGCCACCTGGCGCCAACGGGCAATGGACCAATTGGTTCTCCCTGCCGCCCGCCATGGAATACTACTACGCCCCGGCACACCCGGAATACAAGCCGTTGCCCAAGGGCCGCCTGGGCATCGATGAACAGCCCATGAACATGATCTATCCCGAACAGGGCGCACAGGTCCTGATCCCCCTGCAGTTCGACGGCACCTACACACGGATCGTGCTCCATGCCGCTCATCGCGACCCGCAAGCCAGCATCAACTGGGACCTCGACGGCACCTTCATCGGACGGACCACCGGCGATCACAAGCTACCTGCCGACCCCGCCACCGGCACCCACCGGCTAACTTTGACCGACCAGCTTGGCCGCACCCTCATCACCCATTTCCAATGCACCCGTGGAACGGCCGGGCGGGCCAACGGATCGATCGCACCTTGACCGCGCTGGGACCGCCGCCCCATAGCCTCGGACGAACACGGACCTCAAATGACACGCTCGCTCGCTGCCCACGCCCACATGCCTCAACGAGTACGCATCGCCCCAAAGCCATTGCTGCTGGCGCTCTTGATCGCCACTTCCCTCCACCTGCACGCCCAACCGGACACCCTGTGGATCCCCACCAGCGGGGCGATGATGCCCCACGCCGTGGTGTACGAACCGGTCCGCATGGACCCCCAATACGTGCGCATCGGGAAATTCGCCGATGACACCAGCAGGACCGCCGTGCGCATCGACTACAAACGAGGCCACCCCTCCGGTGTGTTCCGCGCCTACTACCCCGATGGGCGCCCGTTGATCTTCGCCGTGTACGGTTGGGACACCCCCCATGGCGATTGGACCGAATACGACGAAACGGGTGCGGTAAGCCTGAAAGGCCAGTACCGCCGTGGGCTCCGCGAAGGTGTCTGGGCTTTTCGGAAGGAGGGCATCGTGGGGCACTACAAGAACGGCCTCAAGCACGGCAAGTGGAAGTACTACGAGGGGGGCCGCATCACCAGGACCGAGATCCACAAGAAGGACGTATTGGTCCGGACAAGGACCTATAACTGAACGCGGACCGCAGGCCCCGCAGCACGGTCGCCGTGGCATGGCCGCCGCCCGCCTGCCCTTCCCGCGCCCTACCTTTAACGCACTTTCACGAAAATCACCGCCTCCTTCGGGCAACCCGGCACGGCATTCGCGCGTTCTACGCATCGACAACTCATGCACTTGCGTCACCTCCCCCTTTCGTTCGCCTTGGTGTTGGCCCTATCCCAGCACCATACGCACGCCCAACAGGACAACGATCCGCTCACCACGGGCAAGCTCAGTTCCCTCATGTACCATATCGACCGCATGTATGTGGATGATGTTGACAAGAACAAGCTGGTGGATGCCGCCATCGTGAGCATGCTGGCCGAACTGGACCCCCACTCCATCTACATCCCCAAGGAAGACCTGGAAGAGGTGAACGAACCCCTCAAAGGCAACTTCGAAGGGGTAGGTATCCAATTCAACATCGTACGCGACACCATCTACGTGGTGGATGCCATACCCGGTGGGCCTTCGGAACGGATCGGGATACGCGCTGGCGACCGCATCGTGAACATCGACCAGGAGAATGTGGCCGGTGTGAGCTTCAAGAACAATGATGTGATGAAGCGCCTTCGCGGCAAGAAAGGCACCAAGGTGAATGTGAGCATCCTGCGCAAGGGCGAGGCCACGCCCCTGGACTTCACCATCACCCGCGACAAGATCCCCATTTACAGCGTTGAAGCATCGTACATGGCCGAACCCACCGTGGGCTACATCAAGGTGAGCCGCTTCAGCGCCACCACGATGAAGGAATTCCGGGAGAAGCTCACCGAGTTGAAGACCGCCGGCATGAAGGACCTGATCCTTGACCTCCAGGGCAACGGAGGCGGCTACCTGCGCACAGCGATCGAGATGGCCGATGAGTTCCTCGGCGACCGCAAGCTGGTGGTCTATACCGAAGGGAGGACCGCACCGCGAGAGGATACCTATGCCACGAAGGACGGCCTGTTCGAGAAAGGACGGTTGGTAGTGCTGGTGGATGAAGGTTCGGCCAGTGCCAGCGAGATCGTGAGCGGAGCCATACAGGATTGGGACCGTGGGTTGATCATCGGTCGCCGCAGCTTCGGCAAGGGCCTGGTGCAGCGTCCGGTGATGCTGAGCGATGGTTCGGCCGTGCGCCTTACCGTATCCCGCTACTACACCCCCAGCGGGCGCAGCATCCAGAAATCATACGAGGAAGGTGTGGAAGCCTACCAGCGTGAGAAAGCGGAACGATTCGCCAAAGGCGAGCTGACCACGGCGGACAGCATCCACTTGGCAGACACCGTGAAGTACTTCACCATGAACAAACGGGTGGTGTACGGCGGAGGTGGCATCATGCCCGATGTGTTCGTCCCCATCGACACCATGCAGAGCTCGGCCTACTTCGGCCAGTTGGTCCGCAAGGGGATCCTCAACACCTTCGCCCTGGCCAAGGTGGACGAGCACCGCGAGCAATGGCTCGCCAGTTATCCCGAGGTGGCCTCCTTCGCACGTCGCTTCGTGGTGGACGAGGCCCTGGGCAACGAACTCCAGGCTTATGCCGCCAAGGAAGGCGTGGAGCCCGATACGGCGGGGTGGCAACGCTCCAAGGAGCTGATCAACCTGCGCCTGAAGGCCCTGATCGCGCGCGACCTCTGGAACACCTCCGCCTACTGGCAGGTGATCAATGCGGAGAACCCCGTGGACCGCAGCTACCAGAAGGCGGTCGAGGCCCTTTCCAACGATACGTTCCAACGCATGGGCATGGCCAAGCAGTGACCTGCCCAGCTCGCCCCCTGTTAAGTCCCTGTTAAGGCCCTCTGCGATCCTGCGGCTTCCGCTTATTTTCGCACCCTAAACCGACCTGTACCCCGATGAAAGACAAGATCCAGATCGCGCTTTTGAGCGTTATCGCCATAGCCCTGGTGGCACTGGCCGTGAAACAATTCAGTGGAGACTCCGGCTCTGTTAACGCCGTGGCTCAAAAGGCAGCCAGCACTTCCAGCACCTCCACCACGCCCGTGGAGTCCTTCGACCCCATGGCGAACAACGCTGCGCCGGTGGACAACACCCCGAAGACCACGATCAACTTCGCCGAGTACGAGCACGGCTTCGGCAACATCAAGCAGGACAGCGAGAACAAGCATGTCTTCAAGTTCACCAACACGGGTACCGAACCACTGATCATCGAGAACGCGACGGGGTCCTGTGGCTGCACCGTACCGAACTACCCCAAGGCCCCCATTCCTCCGGGCGGAACCGGCGAGATCGAGGTGGAATACAAGCCCGGCAAACAAGAGAACGCACAGACCAAGACCGTTACGGTAGTGGCCAACACGGAGCCCAAGGAGACCACCCTGCGGATCACCGCCAACGTGCAGAAGGTCGGCTGACACCGGTCCGGATCCTATTGGAAGGCCGTTCGGAAGGACGGCCTTCCCTTTTTACGGTCCACCTTGTTCGTGTTCCACCTGTTCGCGCTGGGTCGGGCAACCTACGTTCGCAGGATCCGTCATTCCTTTGAGGAGACCCCAACCACCACCGTACCCCTCTACCGCCCATGCGCGGATCCTTGATCACCCGATCCGTCCTCATCACCCTCATCCTGTCCGCAACGGGGATGCGGACCAACGCGCAGACCTTCCCTTTCACGAGCGGCCCGATACCCTTGTGTGACACGAGTGTTTTCACCGCCAACGTCACCGGTGTAGGGATGATCTATCCTCCTGGAACACCATGGTCCATGTTCCTGTCTGGGGTTACCATCAATATCACCAGCGATCACCCGCAGACGCTGAGCATCACGCTTACCTCCCCGGCCGGCACCACCCTCCTGCTTTCGGCGTTCAATGGGGCGGGTGGTCAGAACTACACGAACACGAACTTCATGTACGGGGCATGGAGCCCGATCACCTCTGGAACAGCACCTTTCTCCGGGGACTGGCAGGCACAAGGGGGAAGTCTTTCTGCGTTCGACTACCAGAACGCCAATGGACCTTGGACCATTACCGTGGTGGATACGTCTTGTGCCACTGGCGGGACGGGACCTGGCGGTACATGGACACCGGGTTGGTTCGATGGTTCAGCGGCAGGTGGAGGGTTCGCTTTCGGATATTCGGGACCGCCACCCTGCCCTGGTTGGATACCCTTCGGGTCCGCTAGCATATGTCCGGGAGGGACGGCGGACATCCTGGGCTTCTACACCGCATCGAACCCCTGGTTGAACTACAACATCACCCAATTCAGCAGCCCTGTTGCCGACCCGAGCGCCGTGAGCACACCGGGTACCTATTCCGTGGAAGGTATCGACCCCATGGATGGTTGCATCTATTGGGCCAGCTATGACATCGTCCTTGATATTCCGATCGACCTGGGACCGGACCAAGTCGTGGATGTCTGTGATGATGGCTCATCGGTGGATCTCACCGCATTGTTCAACGTCACTGGCTCATCCTCCATCTGGACCTTCAACGGAACCCCGCTCACCTCCACGGCCGCCTCTGCCGCTGCCACTCCCGGTGTGTACGGGTTAGTTGTCTCTACGAACAGCGGATGTTCCGACTCCGTGCAGGTCATTCTGAACTCATCCGCCGGTATTGATCTGGGTCCCGATCAGAGCGTGAGCTTCTGCACCGCTGGGAATGTCGACCTGACGTCCTTGTACGATGTTACCGGTGGGATAGCCACATGGTCGCTCGGCGGGGCGATCTATCCGACTCCGACGGCTGCCTCTGATGCGGGAGTCTACTCCATCTCCGTTTCAACCCCTGGGGGTTGCACGGATCTGGCCGAGGTGACCGTGACGCTGCAGGAGCAACCGGACCTTGGTCCGGACCAGGCCTACTCCATCTGTGCCAGCACCGACCTTGATCTTACACCCTTGTTCAATGCCACAGGCTACTTGACCGAATGGACCTATCTCGGCGCCCCTGTGCAGAACCCCACATCCGTGATCCTTGGGGGCCCCTATCAGTTGGTAGCTTCCAGTGGATCCGCGTGCTCGGATACCGCTTTCGTCACCATCGCGCTGTTACCGAGCCCGGATCTCGGACCCGATCTTTTCGCCACGGTCTGCGATGGGGAGAGTGAGGATATCACTGGGATGTTCGTCACTAACGGACTGAACACCACCTGGACCTTCGGCGAGCTGCCCATTGCCGAGCCCACCGCACTCACCGAAGCAGGGAGCTATCTGCTCGTTGCCACGAACAGTGATGGCTGCGCGGATTCCGCCGTGGTCGAACTGGAAGTGGTCGCGCCGCCCACGATCGGACCGGACCAGGCGCTTGAACGATGCGTAGGGGACATCGTCGACCTTACTGCACTCTACCCCACCGGCTCCGCTCAGGCGACGTGGACGCTCAATGGCCTACCCGTACCCACACCGACTGCCGTGAGTACCGCCGGGAACTACCAGATCATCATGACCAATGGGAGTGGTTGTTCCTCGACCGCGATGGTCACGATCTCCTTCGCCCAGCCCCCCATATTGAACGGCGATCAAGCGATCACGATATGCGAAGGAGCGAGTGTCGACCTTCCTGCGCTGTACAGCACTACCGGACTTACCGCCGTGTGGTCCCTTGGCGGAAGCCCGATCGCAGACCCGAGCGCAGTGACCGTAGGAGGCAACTATCGTCTGGTTGTCATCAACAGCGCAGGTTGTACGGACACGGCCTGGGTCCAAGTGGTGGTGAACCCGTTGCCATCGCTTGGCGCGGACCTGAGTTTCACGCTTTGCCCGTGGCAAACCGCGGACTTGGTGAGTGCCTTTGCAACGGACGCCTCCAGCGTGACCTATTCCCTGAACGGCCAACCGGTGCCGCAGCCGGAACTGGTGGTGGAAGCGGGCACATATGTCATCTTCGCCACGGACGGACCCGGCTGCACGGATGAAGCGCTCGCTACCGTGGTCAACATCGAATGTGCGTGTACTGCGGACTTCATACACGATGCGCAGTGCCTCCAGGATCCCGTGCATTTCACCTTAGTGGCGGATTCAACGGTCCTTGCCGCGCATTGGGAGTTCGGAGGCGCAGCGAGCCCATCGAATGACCAGGACCCGTTCGTGAGCTTCATCACCGGAGGTTCGGTCAATGTCCTGCTCGAAGCCACATTGACCTGTGGTGTGGTCCAGGTGGAACGTTCGATCATGGTCCCCGATTGTTCGGACCTGTGCAGTGTTTGGATCCCCTCCTCCTTCACCCCGGACGGCGATGGGATCAACGACCAGTGGACTTGGAACGGCGACTGTACGCCGAAGGAATTCGAGATGACCGTTTATGACCGGCTCGGTGAACTGATCTTCGCCTCGAAGAACCCATCCAACGCCTGGGATGGCACTTACAAAGGACAACCAGTCCCGCCCGGTGTGTTCGTCTATCGTGTAGGCTACCGCCTGCCCTACCAGAAGAACAAGGAAGTGCTCGGGGCGGTCACCTTGGTCCGTTAGGACGTAACGAGCCGGTCGATCGCCGCCGCGAGCCGATGGTCCTTTTCCGTGACCGCACCGCCGGCATCGTGCGTGCAGAGAACGATGTGGACTTTGTTGTACACGTTGGTCCACTCCGGGTGATGGCCCTGCTTCTCCGCCAGGAACGCCACGCGTGTCATGAAGGCGAACGCCTCGGCGAAGTCCTTGAAGACGAAGGTGCGTGTGAGGCCCCCGGCATCGGTGGTCCAATGGTCGTTCATCGGTGAATGGGTAGCTCGATCATACCAGGAATTCCCTTCCCGGCCCCGGTGCGCACCAAATGCATCTCGTCCACCAGGTGTTTCGCACCCGCGAACTTGTCCACCACGAAGAGGATGTAACGAGTATCCACACAGATGTTGCGGCACTTGTCCGGATCGAACTGGATATCGCTCATGGTGCTTTCCCATGTGCGGTCGAAATTGAGACCGATGAGTTCGCCGCGCGCATTGAGCACCGGACTCCCGCTGTTGCCACCGGTGGTGTGCAGCGAGGAGGTGAAACATACCGGCATGGTGCCATTGACCCCGTACTCGCCATAATCCTTCGTGGCATGGAGGTCCAACAGCCGTTGGGGCAGGTCGAACTCCGCATCGCCCGGCACGTACTTCTCGATCACCCCATCCAGGGTGGTATGCGGATCGTACACCACGCCATCGCGCGGAAGGCTGCCCTCGACCTTGCCGTACGACAGGCGCAGGGTGCTGTTGGCATCGGGCCAGAAAGTGCGCTCCGGCTCAAGCTCCATCATGCCCTTCACGTAGGTGCGCATGGTGGTTTCGATCCGATCGCTCAACGCGGTATGCGGCGGCCGCACCTGCTCCAGGAAGCTGGCGAAGAAACTGCGCGAAGCCCTGTACACCGGGTCCTTGCCCACCAGCTTGGCGAGCTTCTTCGGTTTCAACTGGAGCGCCGCGCTGAGCCGTGCCTCGCTCACGAACACACTGCGGGCGTACAGGTCGTCGACCCAGGCATCGCTGTTGCCCTTGAACTTGGTATCGATCTCTTTCAACGCCACGGGCTGCATGGCGGATGGCACGTTGGCGCGGTAGATCGGCAACAGTGCTTTGAAGACACGCTTGTCCACTTCGGCATCGTAATCCTTGAAGAAACCGGGCAACACACCGAGCCGTTCAGCGGCCTTGACCTTGTACTTGGCTTCGTCGCCAACGGTCTCGAGCTCGCGGAACCCGTCGGCGAAACGGAGCAGCTCCGGGCCATAGTACACCATCTCCACGAAGAGGTCGCGTGCTGTGGCCAACGGAACGTACTGCGCGTACAGGTCCTTCAGCGTGGGCAGCACGGCTTGCAGGTCGGCCCTGTCCAGCTTCTGCGCCATGTCGTTGAAGACACCTTCCTGCTCACGCTTCCGCTCCAGGGTCCGCAGCTCCTTCAACCCACGGACCTCTCCGATCCACTTCTTCCACGCATTGCTGATGCTGGCCTGCTTGTCGGCATACTGGATCCGCGTCCGGTCACTGCTGCGCATGGCGGCATCGATCACGTCCAGACTGGCCCTGCGCATGGTGATCCGCAATGGGTCGGCCGTATTGAGCACGTAGTCCACGGCATAGGAGCTGAGGTACCGCTGGGTGCTTCCGGGGAATCCGAAGATCATGGCGAAGTCGCCTTCCTGGACACCACCGATGTTCACCGGCAGGGCATGGCGGGGCACGAAGGGTACGTTGGCCTCGGACGGGGCGGCTGGCTTGTTGTCGGGGCCGGCATAGATGCGGAAGATGCTGAAGTCGCCAGTGTGCCGGGGCCACATCCAATTGTCGGTGTCGCCACCGAACTTGCCGATGCTGCTGGGCGGCGTACCCACCAGACGTACGTCGCGGAAGGTCTCGGTGATGATGAGGTAATAGGAGTTGCCGAAGTTGAACGGGCGCACCACGGCCTGGTAGTGGGTGCCTTCCACGGCCTCCTTGGCGATGGCTTCGCCCAACCGGCCCACGACCTCCCGGCGTTGCGCCTCGTTGCCGTTCGCCTCGGCGGGGATGTTCGGCAGGATACGGTCGGTGACATCCTCCATGCGGATAATGAAGGTGGCGGTGAGCCCGGGGCTGCGAAGCTCGGCGGCCTTGTCCTTGGCCCAGAAGCCATGCTTGAGGTAGTCGTGCTCCAGGCTGCTCTGTTCCTGGATGGCGCTGAAGCCGCAGTGGTGGTTGGTGAGGATGAGGCCCTGCTTGCTGATGACCTCGGCCGTGCAGCCGCCACCGAAATGCACAATGGCATCCTTGATGCTGCCATGATTGATGCTGTAGATGTCTTCCGCGGTGATGCGCAACCCGGCGGTCTGCATATCGCCCTCGATGCTCTTGAGCAGGGTGGGCAACCACATCCCCTCGTGGGCCTGGGCCAGGGTACCGAGAAGGACCATGAACGATGCGAGCGCGTGCTTGAACTTGTGCATGTTGCAAAGATGCCCCAAGTACGGGATCATTCAACCCTTGGGAGCGATGGCGGCGGGCGGTACGCCACGCAGGGAACACTGCTCCGTCGGCGGGAAAGCAGCGGTATTCCTACCACCTGTTCCATATGGTGATGAAGGGAGGCAGTGAAGATGGACGCGGCGATCACTACTCTACGTATACCCATTGAACATCCAATACCATCCGATCCGCTTGAGCTGCTCTCCCATGTCATCGCCGAGAGACCTAATCCGCAGGCCCGACCCTCGGTAGCTTCGCTCCCTGCGGTCCACGCATTCAACCTGTGAAAAAATAGCCGCGCATCTTCGGCCGCTATTGAATCTCCTAATGGTATCACCACCCGGTCGAACAGACCACTTCTTCGATACTGGCTCCGTTACGCTCCAGCACTTGTTCCAGGGGGTGCTTACCACGCATACGCCAACAAGTTCGCCGATGCATGGCGACAGGCCGTTGCCCACGTCGTGGAGGGCTGATAGCAACCTTCGTCCGCCACCTACTCCTGCACCCGTTCCTGCTTCGGCCTCTCCGGCGACCGCAGTCCATGCTCGGTCTCGCTGAGCAGCCATGCCAGGAGCACGATGATCAGGATCACCAGGAACGCGCGGCGATCCTTATAGATGGGCTTGCGGTGCAGCAATTCCTTCGCCCTGGCGTAGTTGTACTTGAGGCGTGTCGCATCCATATACCGTGCGATCTCCGCGTCGGAAGGTTGAGTTCCACCACCCTCGGGCGCTATTCTGTATGATCTTTTCATGCCCTTCTGGATAGGTCGGTGCGCAGTTGTGCGAGCACCCGGTGCGTTCTCATTTTCGCGGCATCCTCTCCAATACCCAGGACCTGCCCCAGTTCAGCGAAGCTCAGGCCATCCATGTAGCGCAGTTCGATCAATCTGGCTTGGCGCTCATCCAGGCGGCCCAATGACGCCGCCAGCCGCGACATATCCTCTTCATCCATGGTCAGTCCGATCTCTTCTGAAAGCCCCATGGCCTCGTGGTGGCCGACATCGATGACCACCTCTTTCCGTTTGCGCCAGAACATCCTCAGTTCGTTCAACGCGATGCGATAGAGCCAAGCTCTGAACGGCAGTCCCCGATCCTCGTACTTCGGTAGGGCCAACAAGGCCTTCAGAAAGGTCTGCTGGGTGAGGTCCGCGGTGAGGTCGCGGTGGCCCGTACGCCGGAGGATGAAGCGGAAGATGTCCACGAAATAGCGCTCGTACAATGGCGCGAAGCGCTCAGGGTCGGCCTTGGCCGCCACGATATCGTGCAAGTCGGTCTCCGGAGATCTCATCCTTAGTGGTGGAATGCACCACCGTTCCCGGGGTAACGCATACCGCGATGGGCATGGTCCCGCCAGACGTGGCTCGAAGTTAGGGCCGGGACGAACGCCACCTCAAGACCCTATCCATCGACCCGGCCCTTCCGTTCGTCGATCTCCCATGCCGGATCACCGGGAACCTTGCCCCATTCATGTCCGTAGAACGACACGCTTCGAAACGGCCTTGAACACATTCAACATACCCTTCGCCAAGCGCACGGTGCATTGGGCCTTGGCCTGTCTGCTGGCCGTGGCTCAGACCATGGGGCAGTCCTACGACTGGAAGTGGTCCTACGCCCTGAACTCCAATGAACCGGAGCACTTCCATGCCGTGGCGGTGGACTCCACCGAAGGATCCATCCTTGTCGTGGGCGACGCACAGAATACGAGCCTTAGCCCTACCCTGCCCACCCTCTCCAACCGGGATCAGGCCGTGGTATACAAGTACGATAGCTGGGGATCGGTCCGATGGAAGGTCGCGATCATCGGATCGGACGAGGCCACACCTGAGCATATCGCCATAGGCCGCGATGGCACCGTGTTCATCACCGGCGTCTACACCGCCACATGCCATTTCACCAGTGCCAATGGCACTGTTTCCACCGACCTACTGGTGGCCTTGAACGGTTCGAAGGACATCTACTTGGCCGCGTTCTCCCCGAACGGTGAGTTCCTGTGGGCCAGGAGCATAGGAGACCAATACGACGAAGGCTACCCGGACCTCGCGGTGGACAACACGGGGATCATCCTGACGGGAACCTTCAGAAGCACCAACGCCGCAGTCGGAGGGCCCACGCAGGCCAGCATCTTCTTGAACCGCTATGACCTTGATGGCGACCCGATCTGGTCCGTGATCGGAGGCACCGCGAACGACGACCAGCCCACGACCATCGACAGCGATGGAGAACGCTTCTACTTGGGTGCGATCGCAGGAGGCAACACCTTTCGCTGGCAACACACCGGTACCGGGCAATGGAACATCACCAACCAAACGGAAGCCGATCATGTGATCTCGGCCTTCCTCTTGGATGGCAGCTGGGCGTGGAGCATGAGCATCACCGACCCTTCGAACAACGCCGTGGGCCGCCCGAACCTGGTGGCCACCTGCGCCGGTGTGTTCGTGACCGGAGCTGTCGGTTCCGGAAGCACCTTCCCGAACGCCTCACCCATCACCAGTGGCAATGCATCGGCGTATCTCATGCGGCTTCAGGCCCAATCCGGCGTGGTGGACTTCGTCCGCACGGGCTATGGCACCAGTGGTGGTGCCCGCTTCAATCCTCGTGATATCTCCACCGGAAAATGGGGGTTGATCCACATCGGAGGCACGTTCGAAGGCACCGTCAATTTCAGCGCATCCATCATCTCCGCAACGAATGGTGCAGACGCCTTCGTCATGACCGCTGGTCATGACGGCACCCTCAAGCAACTGACCGCCATCACCGGCCATGACGACCAGATCCTGAGCGGTATCGCCGCGGACCAATACGGCGGCGTGATCGTTTCCGGGGCGTTCGAGGACGAGATCGCCATCCCCGCCCATCCGCTTAGCGGCTCGACCAGCGACCGTCACGCGTTCGTCGCCTTCGCCCAATTCGGGGATCGCGCCGCAGACCCGCACAACCCGGCGCTCTTCACCCTTCCCGACGCCATCTGTACCGGGGCCTCCATCGACCTCAACGAGCGACTGATCGCCTCGGCCACCGGTAGTGGCACCGCCGTGGTCACCTCGACCAGTGCCACCGCGATCACCAATGCCTTGGGACCATGGGACAATGTCCACACCAGGCTGCAAGGAGGTGGTGGGTCCATCACCCTTGCTTTGGGGGACACGCTCCCTGCCGGCGAGGCATTGCACATCCGTTGGCGCGCCACCTCCGCGGGCATGAGCCTACCCACACTCCGCATAGAGACCTCCGTCGATGGATCCAATTGGATCCTGGGCACAGCCACCTCCTCCCGTACCGAAGCCGTGATCTCCCAGAGGGTGCTCGCAGCACCGACACGGTACGTCAGGCTCACGGCCCCAACCTCAGGTACCATCCTCGACATCGACGGGGTGATCCACACCACGGGTAGCATCCCCGGTGGAACATGGAGCGGCACTGGGGTCACGGGGTCGAACTTCACCCCAACGGCGAGTGGTAGTTCGGCCATCACCTACACCACCGGCGTGGGGAGTTGTTCGCGGAGCACCACGCACAATATCAACGTGGAGGCCCTGCCCGTTGGCGGCAGTATCAGTACCACGATCGGTGGTCAGCTATGCCCCAATGCGAACAGCGGTGTACTAACGCTCACTGGTCACACCGGTGTGATCTCCGGATGGGAGTCCTCGACGGACAATTTCGTGAACAGTACTTCCATAACGAACACCACCACCACCCACACCTTCAGTAACCTGACACAATCCACGTCATTCCGTGCCCGTGTGGATCAGGTGGGCTGTGGTTCCACGACCAGTGGTTCAATCTCCGTTCTGGTCGGTGATATCGTAGCTCCCACCATCGTCACCTGTCCAGGTTCCAATACACGGCCCGTGAGCGACGGGTGTACGGTCTCAGTTCCGGACTTCGTACCACTCGCTGCCGCAACGGACAATTGCACCGGAGCTCTCACCTGGTCCCAGTCCCCGGTCGCGGGCACCGCCGTGTACAAGGGCGACCATTTGGTCACGCTCCGTGTGATGGATGCGACAGGCAACTACGCCACCTGCCAGGTGTCCTTGATCGCCGTGGATACCATTGCGCCGGTCATCAGTGGCCAACCTTCGTCAGTGGTCCTGAACGCCTTGCCCGGTACGTGCAGCGCGCCATACTCCTTCGTTGAACCGACCGCGACCGACAACTGCGGGCCGGTGATCGTGACAAGCCGTTCGCAAAGCGTAGGCATCGACTCCAGCATCCAGGTGATCGCGAATGGACCATATCCTGTGGGTGTCACCACCAAGGTCTACACTTTCACAGATGTTGCAGGCAACACCGATTCCTGTTCTTTCACGATCACGGTGGTGGATACCGAAGCCCCGGTGGTGGTCAATTGCCCGACCGACCTCACCGTGCCGACCACGAGCGGTATCTGCGGTGCAGTCGTCAACTATCCGCCCCCCGTATTCAGCGACAACTGCGCCTTCCGCCGCGAGCGGACGGCCGGTGGTGCCAGCGGTACCTTCTTCCCGATCGGCACGACCACCGTGACCTACACCGCACGGGATAGTGCTGGGAACACCGCAAGTTGCTCTTTTTCGGTGACCGTCCAGGACCTTCAAGATCCAGCCTTGTTCGGTTGTCCAAGCAACATCGTGGTCCAGGCTTCCTTGAACGGAACGAGCGCTCCCGCCACTTGGGCGGAACCCAGTGCCTCCGACAATTGTGGTCCGGTGGCGGTCACCCGAACGGGCGGACTTGCACCCGGTTCCACTTTCACCATCGGCACACACCATATCGCGTATACAGCCATCGACCAGCACGGCAGATCCGCGTCGTGCACATTCACCGTTACCGTGGTCGGAAATGACGCCCCCTTGCTGGTCTGCCCTCCGAACACGGAGGTGAACACCGCCCCAGGGCTATGCACAGCCACGTACTCCTATGCTGCACCGATCGTTACCGATGACCAACCCGGCTGGACGCTTTCGCAGATCGATGGGACAGGGATCACCAGCGGTTCTCCGTTCCCGACGGGCAACACGGTGCAGACCTGGGCGGTGGTGGATAGCGATGGCCATGTGACGCAATGCTCCTTCACGATCGAAGTGAAGGACCTCGAACCACCCACGATCGCGAACTGCCCGGTGGATACTACGCTCACCGCCGATGCTGGAGGGTGCGGGGCGACCTTCACCTATGCGGATCCCATTGCGACGGACAATTGTAGCAGTGCTTCCCCCTTGCTCATCAGCGGTCTGGCCAGTGGTTCCTTCTTCCCCATTGGTCCCACACCATTGCGCTTCCAGGCCACGGATGCGTTTGGCAACGTGGCCACCTGTGATCTCGTAGTGACCGTGATCGATAATACACCACCGACCATTGTCTCCTGTTCGTCCGACACGACCATCAACGCTGAGTTGAACGCATGTGGTGCGCACTTCTCCTTCGCTGCACCGGTGCTCTCGGACAATTGCATCGCGACTTTGGTGCAGATGACCGGTCCGACCAGTGGAGCTCTGTTCCCCATCGGGACCACCACTGTCACGTATCGCGCCGTCGATACCGCAGGTCTGGCCGATTCGTGCTCGTTCACGGTCACGGTGCAAGACATCCATCCGCCGACCTTCGTTTCCTGTCCGGATACCATCGTGGTGACCGCCGACCCGACAACGTGTGGCGCTGTGGTGAACCATTCCCCTCCTACCGTCACCGACAATTGCACGGCCAGCACCACGCTCACCGCAGGCCCTCCGAGCGGTGCCACCTTCCCAACAGGCAACACCGCCATTACCTACAGGGCCTTTGATGGCACGAACAGCAGCACCTGCACCTTCACCGTGGCGGTCGTGGACAACCAGCCACCTACGATCATCGGCCTACCGAACAACTTGACCGTACCGAGCTCGCCTGGCCAATGCGGGGCGATGGTGACGTGGTCTGAACCGACCGGGATGGACAACTGTCCTTCGGCCGTAACGATCGGGGTCACCAGTGGGCTCTATAACGGTGATGTCTTCCCGGTGGGTACCACCCCGGTGACCTATCAGGTCAATGATGGGGTGCAGTCCACGGCCAGCACCTTCCTTGTGACGGTGATGGACCAGGAACAACCCGTGATCCACTGTCCCTCCGACACCGTGATCCAGGTGCAAGCCGCCTGTGCTGCACTATTCGACGAAAGGATAGCCGTGGCAACGGACAATTGCGGTGTGGACAGCATTGTTCAGACCACTGCCTTCCCATTCGGCCAGCCCATCGGACCTGGGCACTACACCATCAGCTATCGGGCGTACGACCAGGCCATGAACAGCAGCGGATGTTCGTTCTCCTTGACCGTAGTGGACACCACCGCGCCGACGATCACCTGCCCTGCTCATCCTCCGCTATCCGCATCCGATGATTGCACCGCCGTGCTTCCTGACTATACGGTGGATGCGGTGGTCGGGGACAACTGTACGTTCAATCCGATCGTGCAACATCCGATCGCCGGAAGTGAAGTGGTGGCGGGGACACTTGTGACGCTCTCCATCACGGATGCCAGCATGAACAGCTCATCCTGTTCGTTCATCGTGGATGTGATCGACCAGACCGCACCGACGATCCAGACCCCTCCCACCGACCAAATATTCACCTCAACCACGGGGACCTGTGGACTGCTGTACGTATTCCCCACCATCACCAGTATCGATAACTGCGATAGTGACACAGAGACCGACCATCGCACCTTCTTGCTCGAGGACGGCGATCCGGCCTGGCAGGACGTGACCGGCCTCCCGGACCATGCACTCGCCCCCGGTGTACACCAGCTCTACCAGGTCCACCGTGATGACAATGGCAATACGGACACCTGCTCCTGGAAAGTGACCGTGCTTGATACCGCCCCCCCCCTCATCACCACGTCCGGGAACATCACGATCAATGCCGCCCCGAACACCTGTGGTGCCACGGTGAATTTCACGATCAATGCTACCGACAACTGTGCCATCCTATCACTCACGCAGTCCCATAACGATGGGGACTTCTTCCCGGTCGGCACCACAACGATCACCTCCGAAGCAACCGATATCAATGGGAATGCCAGCACCGGCGTTCCATTCACCATCACCATTCTGGACAATGCGGCACCGAGTGTGACCTGTCCTTTGAATGACACACTAAGGATCGACCTTGGCGTGGACTGCATGGTGGCCTTCCCTGATCTGCGCGACTCACTCACCGTGGCGGACTGTGGTTCCTGGACCAACACCATGCTTCCTTCGGCGGGAACGGTTTTCACACGAGACACGGTGCTGTACATGACCATGTGGATCGAGGATGCCGCAGGCAACGGAAGGTGGAACAATCACTGGGTCCACATCATTGACAACGACCCACCCAGCTTCACGCCGCTTGCCGACCAGATCATTCCTCTCGACAGCACCGGGCACGCCACCATTGCTGACCTGACCGTGCTATACACGGATGTCCATGACTGCTCCACGCCGCTCATCATCTCACAAGACGTACTTCCGGGCACTTCGATCGACCATCCCACATCGATCATCGTTCGGTTCGTGGACGCCGTCGGTCGTACAGCCTACGACACGCTTGTGGTCACGCCAGCAGACCACATCGCCCCCACGCTGATCTGTCCCTCCAACACGATCGTGGCCGCAACGGGTGGTGCATGTGGGACCCAGGTGAGCTTCCTGGCCACGGCGACGGACAATATCGACCTGGCTCCTGCCATCACCTATTCACAAGGACCGGGCTCCTGGTTCAACCTGGACTCGACCTTGGTCACAGTAACGGCCACGGACCAAGCATCCAATACGGCAACGTGCGCATTCACGGTAACCGTTCTCCCAACCCCTTTGCCGGAGCTGCGCTTCGCGACCGGGGACCATTGCTCCACCGCCGGGGCCATCGTTCCGGATAACACGATGCCCGTTGGCGGAACCTTCGACTGTACGACCTGTATGGGTGGTATCGGAACCGATGGCTCCTTGAACGCAGGAACCCTTGGTGCGGGAACTCACTTGATCGTCTATCACGCCAGCCCCACAAGCTGCTATTCGCCGCTTGGAGATACGACGTCCGTAACGATCACGGAGCAACCTCAAGCGGGGGTGGCCCGTACTGTCTCAACCTGCGCCACGGCATCGAGCTTCCAACTGCTCGACTCGTTGGGAGGATCGCCTGATGCAGGTGGTTCCTGGTGGTACCAGGGAGCGGCCCATTCCGACGTGTTCGACCCATTGAGCGACCTCTCTGGAACCTACACGTATTCGATCCCAGGTGGGGTCTGCAACCCAGTATCAGCCGACTTATTGGTTAGCGTGGATATTCCGATGAACCCTGCGTTCAGCTATCCAACCGGACCGTTCTGCACCAATGCTGGTAGCCGATCCCCGAACGTGGCATTCGGAACCTTCTCCACGAACGACCCCATCAACCTGACCATCAATGCCAGCACAGGTGTGATCGACGTAGGTGCCTCTCAGCCCGGAACCTATACAGTGACCCAGACCATCACCAATGGATCCTGTGTGACCAGCCATACGGAACCGGTCGTGATCGTCGCCCCACCATCGGTGAACATCGCCAGCGTTGCCCCCCTGTGTTCGAACAACGCAGCCATCGCCCTTATCGGTTCCCCGGCCGAAGGTACTTGGAGCGGCGAAGGGGTGAGCCATGGTGTATTTGACCCCGCCATCGCCGGTGCGGGTGCACACCTGATCACCTATGCCATCGGAAGCTCCGGCTGCGTGGGCATCGACTCGATATCGATCACCGTGAACGATCCTGCCAACGCCACGATCACCTATGCTGGCACCCCGTACTGCCACGGCTCTGGGGTGGCGAACATCACACACAGCGGCACCGCGGGAGGTACCTTCTCCTCCACATCAGGCCTCAGCCTGAACAGCGCCACAGGCTCGGTGGACTTGGAAGCCACAGCGCCTGGAACCTATATCGTGGGGTACTCCATTCCGGCGACGAATGGTTGCAGCCCATTCCAGACCACCACATCCATTGTGATCGAGGCCGCTCCCGAGGCTGGACCAGACAATGACACCACGCTCTGTACCAGCTTATCCAGTTTCGACCTGAACACGCTATTGCAGAACGGTGTGGCAACTGGCGGAACGTGGATGAGGACCGGAAATGTCATTGTCCCAGGAGGGGTCGTGACCCCTTCTTCCAACACGACCGGAGGCTCCATGACCTACTGGTACCGGTTGGGAGGAACAGCAACGTGCCCTGCCGATAGCGCTGTGATGACGATCAACCACGTCATTCAACCGAACGCCGGTATCGATGGCCAGCTGTCCCTCTGTTCGAATGGTAGCCCGGTCCCCTTAACAACACAACTCGGTGCTTCAGACCTTGGCGGAACATGGTCCGGGCCGAGTGCGGTAGTGGGCGGGATCTATGATCCTGTTACGATGGCACCCGGCACCTACACCTATACCGTAAGCGGCACACTGCCCTGTGTTGCGCACAGCGCCACGGTAACGGTAACGGAAGACCCGGCGACCGTGATCGAAGTGACCGATACCGCCTGCAGTACATATACCTGGTCACTGAACGGTGAGACCTTTACCAGCTCAGGCACCTATGACTCCGTGAACGGCTGTGTCACCCATCGGCTTCACCTGACCATTGTTGTTCCGGGCACGGCTTGCGACGATGGCCTTGCAGCAACTGGAAATGACGCCTACGATGTGAACTGCAACTGCACGGGTGTCCAGATCGATTGCAACGGCACCGTGGGTGGTACCGCTGCCATCGACGCCTGCGGAACCTGCGCCGGAGGAACCACGGGCATCACGCCTAACGCCGCTTGCACCGACTGCGCGGGTGTGATCAATGGCTCTGCCGCGATCGGCACTCCTTGCGACGACGGCAACTCCAATACCACCAATGACACCTGGACGACCGGTTGCCAGTGCGTGGGTACGCCGGTCAACTTCGACTGCGCTGGGGTCGCGAACGGTACCGCTGCCATCGACGCCTGCGGGACCTGCGCCGGAGGAACCACGGGCATCACGCCAAACGCCGCTTGCACCGACTGCGCGGGCGTGATCAACGGTACAGCCGCGATCGGCACTCCTTGCGACGACGGCAACTCCAATACCACCAATGACACCTGGACGACCGGTTGCCAGTGCGTGGGTACGCCGGTCAACTTCGACTGCGCTGGGGTCGCGAATGGTACCGCTGCTATCGATGCCTGCGGAACCTGCGCCGGAGGAACCACGGGCATCACACCCAACGCCGCTTGCACCGACTGCGCGGGCGTGATCAACGGCTCTGCCGCGATCGGCACTCCTTGCGACGACGGCAACTCCAATACCACCAATGACACCTGGACGACCGGTTGCCAGTGCGTAGGTACGCCGGTCAACTTCGACTGCGCTGGGGTCGCGAACGGTACCGCTGCCATCGACGCCTGCGGGACCTGCGCCGGAGGAACCACGGGCATCACACCCAACGCCACCTGCACCGACTGCGCGGGAGTCGTGAACGGCACGTCCCTCCCCGGCACCGCCTGCAACGACAACGACCCTACAACGGTGAACGATACCTGGAACTCATCCTGTGAATGCATAGGGGACATGGAGGCATGCTCCAGCGATGCAGGTCCGGATCAGACCGTGTGCGCCGCGCACGCCACGCTCGCTGCTCTTGGCACGGGTCAATGGTCCGGACCGGTCGGGATCCTGTTCCACGACCCCGCTTCACCCACCACCACCATCGAGATCGCCGCTCCAGGAACACATCTGCTGAGCTGGACCGTTACGCAAGGTGCATGTATCGCTATCGACACCTTGCGACTCACGCGTCTGGATCAGGTGGACCCCGTTGAGGTATCGGCCGGGGACGACCAGTACCTCGAAGTAACGCACGCAACAACACTCATGGCCGTGGCCACACCCGGGGCCGACCTCACCTGGAACTTGATCTCCGGCGCCGGCATGATCGAGGCACCAGCGGCACAACAGACCATGGTCCACGGGCTTGGGTCGGGCACCAACACATTCCTGGTAACGGCCACGCTCGGGCCATGTGGCAGTTCATCCGACACGGTACGTATCATCGTGAAGGACCTCTTCATCCCGCAAGGTTTCTCACCCAATGGCGATGGGGAGAACGACCGCTTCGAGATCACCGGCATGATGGCATTCCCCGACAGCCGACTCACCGTGTACAACCGCTGGGGACAACTGGTCTACGAGAACACGGCCTATGCCAACGAATGGGATGGCCGATCGGGTAGTGGGCAGGACCTGCCAGATGCCACCTACTTCTATGTCCTGAACCTTAGTGGGGATCGTTCGTACAACGGCTTCATCGTGATCAAGCGGTGAGTATCCTACGTCATATCGCGACTTTGGTCGTCGCATTGGTGAGCGGCCTGCTCCACGGGCAACACACGCCCCTCACCAGCCATTACCTGTTCAATGGCCTGGTGATCAATCCGGCGTTCGCCGGTAGTCGCGATGCCCTCACGGCCAACTTCACCTATCGCCACCAATGGACCGGTTTCGACGGTGCACCGGTAACACAGATGGTGAGCGTACACAGCCCCATGGCCCGGAAGAAACTCGGGCTCGGGATCCTCGTATACAACGACAGGATCGGTGTGACCCAGGAGACCGGTCTCTTCTCCAACCATGCGTACCGTATCCGCTTTAGAAATGGGAAACTCGCGTTCGGCGTGGGTGCCGGCATCACCTTGCTCCGTAGTGAATGGACCTCATTGGCGATCCAACAGACCGGAGACCAGGCTTTCGCTGCGGACACACGCAGCGCAGTGCGTCCGAACATCAGTGCTGGTGCGTACTACCACTCCAAGACCTGGTTCGTCGGCATCTCCGCACCGTTCGTCATCCACCATCGGTACAAAGCGAACAGCGAGGGCTGGCGCTTCTCGGACAGCAAGCCCGACCTGCAACCGATGATCACCGGTGGCTATGTGTTCACCCTCAACAACGACCTTAAGTTGAAGCCTTCCTCCCTGGTCCGATACCGTGCTTCCAGTGGCCTACAAGCCGACCTGAGCACCAACCTGATCGTGAAGGACAGGTTCTGGATCGGCGCTTCGTACCGCACCGGCGACGCGTTCATAGCCTCGTTGGATGTGCTACCGAACGCCCAGTGGCGCATCGGCTACGCCTACGACCTTGGACTCTCCCGGCTCGCCTCGCACCATCTGGGTTCGCACGAGGTGATGCTCCAATACGAATTCGGTTACCGGGTGCGCGCACGTGACCCTCGATACTTCTGATGGAACGTTCCCTCTCCATTGCCTACGCGAGCTTCCTATCCCTACACCTTGTAGCACAGGGGGTCATTGAGGTGAAGCCGCTGGACCTTGGTGCCTACACCGAGGACTATGCGCCGGTGCTTTTGGACTCGGGCTTCGTTTTCTGTTCCATCCGGGAGACCAGTACCACCATCGCTTTCAAGGATGCCGACACAGGAAAGCCTCTGGCCGACCTCTATTGGATGCCATTGGATCATGGCGCCATGCGTTCACCAACCCTGTTCAGCGCCAACCTGACCACGCCGGTGAACGAAGGTCCGGCTTCGTTCTACGACAACGGAAAAGCCATCTGCTTCACCCGGAACCTGGCACTTCCGAAGAAACTCTCGAACCTTCGTTCGGATGGTGCGTTGGGCCTCTATTTCGCGACCCTCGACCACGGCACCTGGACCGCACCCATACCGTTCGAGCACAACCACACCAAATACTCCACCATGCATCCGGCCATGAGCATGGATGGCCACACCTTGATCTTCGCCAGTGATAGACCAGGTGGCCTCGGCGGAGTTGACCTATACCGATCCGACCGGCTCGAGACCGGTTGGAGCGAACCGCAGAACCTGGGTCCGCTGGTGAACGGTCCAGGCAACGAAGCATTCCCTTCCTTCGGGCCAGACGGGACATTGTACTTCGCCAGTGACCGACCGGGAGGATCCGGAAAGCTGGACATCTACCAGGCACAGCCCTCCGGTGGTTCGTGGCAGCGCCCCGAGGCGATGCCCGAGCCGATCAACTCTCCTGGCTCCGACATCCACATCACCTTCCGTCCTGATGGACGCTCCGGATACTACAGCTCCGATCGTTCCGGCGTGGACAGGATCCAAGCCTTCACCTACACCGTTCCGAAATTCAGGGAATGTGTTCCTCAACGACCGAACAACTACTGCTATTCGTTCAAGGCGAAACCACATGCCGCTACTAGCAGCCTCCCACTCGACCATGTTTGGGACCTGGGCGACGGCAACCGCGTAACGGATCTTAAAGCCGACCATTGCTATACCGCACCGGGCAACTACCTTGTTCGCTCCTTACTGGTGGACAGAAAGACCGGTACGATCTTCCATACGTTGAACGCGCACGACCTGGTGGTGGAGGATGTGGCACAAGCATGGATAAACGCGCCAGACACCATCCGCACCGGGCGCAAGCTGGCGTTGGATGCCTATAAAAGCCATTTGCCCGACATGGCGGCCGCTGAATACCACTGGAGCCTGGGCGATGGCACCACATTGACCGGGAACAAGGTGCTTCATGCCTTCAAAGCCGCTGGCACCTATACGGTGAAACTCGATATCCTCTCCAAGGCGAACGCGGAAGGTGTGATCACCAACCGATGCAATACGCGCGAGCTGGTGGTCCTGGACCGCTTCCACGACCACGAGGACCAGACCGTGGTGGCCGAGTACCAGGACTTGTTCGGGCGCTCGCACAGCTTCGAGTTCCAGGAACTGCCCTTTGATCAATTCGGCATGACCGCCGACGCCATGGGCGACGTGGCCTTTGCCGTGGAACTGTTCGCCACCAAGGAACGGATGAGTCTGGACGACCCCAAGTTCAGTGAGATCAGGAAACTGTATCGGGTGGTGGAACGGTTCGATCCAGCACGGGGGATGTACACCTACTCCGTGGGCGAAGCCAAGAACATGGACGAACTCTACGAGGTCTTCAAAAAGGTGAAGGAACTCCAGTTCCTCGATGCCGAGGTGCATGTGCTGCAGGTGGACAAGCTGATGGACCTGAGCAAACTCGACTTCGCCAGCGTCCAGGACCTGCACCATACCCGGCTCCGCACCAATGCCATCCACTTCGCCTACAAGAGCGCGGACCTCCAAGATGATTCCGGCCAGACCCTGGAACAGGTATTGAGCCTGATGCGCCAGTATCCCGAACTGCAACTGGTGATCGAGGCACACACCGACAACGTCGGAGGGGGGGCCTACAACCTTGATCTGTCCCAACAGCGCGCCCAGCGCGTGGAGGCCTTCCTCACAACCAACGGCATTGCCGCTGACCGCTTGGTACCGATCGGGCATGGCAAGAACCAGCCGATCGCCTCCAACAAGACCGAGGAGGGCCGATCCCTGAACCGCAGGGTGGAGTTCCGGTTAACGGTGAAGGACGAGCAGCAGGCCTTCCAGAAGACCCGCTGAACGCTTGGTGCGTTTCCGCGCCAAGCGCGTGCTGCATACCATTTGGACATCCAATACCATCCGGTCCGCTTGCTCTTTTCCCATGCCTTCTCCGCGAGACCTGTTCCGTAGGTCCAGCCCACGGTAGCTTCGCTCCCTACGGTCCACGCCATCGGCATTGGAACGGACCTCCGGGATCGGCCTGTGAAAGAATAGCCGCGCATCTTCGGCCGCTATTGAATGTCCCAATGGTATTGTTGTCCGTTGCGGTACATTCGTGTCCATGCAGCGGATGCTCCGAACGTGGCTCGCGTTGCTCGTGACCTTGGTGGCCGTACGGGCGATCGCACAGCAGGGGCCCGGGCTGATCGAGAACCGCGGGCAGTGGCCTGATGCCGTCACCCACCGTGCTGAGCTGGCCGGAGCGACCGTGTGGCTCGAACGGGGTTCCATCCTGATCGACCGCTTCGACCAGGAGGCCATGGAGGCCACCGCCCATGCCCATATCCATGCCGGGACCACCGCCCCCACGTCCGTACGGCACCACGCCTTCAGGTTACGCTTCCTTGGCACCCGACCGGCCCGGCGCATCGAATCCACAGGGGTCCGCCGCGGCACCTACAACTACTTGATCGGCAATGACCCCGAACATTGGGGACGGCAATGCCACGCCTTCAGTGCGGTGGTCCAACATCACATCCACCAAGGCATCGACCTCCGCACACGTGTAGCGAACAATGGGGTCAAATACGATCTGATCATCGGACCTGGGGCGGACCCTACCCAGATCGTCTTCACCTACGATGGTGTCGACGCCATCTCCGTGGCGCCGGAACAGCTCACCTTACGCACATCGCTGGGAGAGTTCATTGAGCGCATCCCGATCGCCTACCAAGAGATCGCGGGCGAACGAAAAGTGGTCTCCTGCACCTATCGAAGCACGGCCGATGGGATCGGCTTCCAGCTTGGCCCGTACGACCCGGAACACCCCGTGGTGATCGACCCCACTTTGGTATTCAGCACATACTCCGGCTCGTTCGCCAACAACTTCGGCTATACCGCCACTTTCGATCGCGATGGATTCCTGTATAGCGGCAGCTCGGCTTTCGGACAGGGTTACCCCACCACCCTCGGAGCCTATCAAGTGGTGCATGCTGGCGGCCATGGTCTCCATGACGGCATCGACATGGCCCTTACGAAATACGACACCACGGGGACGGCATTGATCTGGAGCACGTACCTGGGCGGCAGCAGCGATGAGCTCCCCCATAGCCTGGTGGTGAACACCAATGATGAGCTCTTCGTCTATGGCACGACCAGCTCGATCGACTTCCCCGTCACGTCAAACTCCTTCGACACATCGTTCAATGGTGGCACAGCGTTGAACCTCACCAATGGCATCGGTGCCAACTACCCCAATGGTTCGGATATCGTGGTCGCTCGGCTGAACGCCGCCGGAACCGACCTGGTGGCCAGCACCTACTTCGGCGGCACGGGGAACGATGGCATGAACACCGCCGCCGGCCTGAAGTTCAACTATGCCGACGAGATCCGTGGCGAGGTGCTACTGGACAGCCATGACAACGTATACATCGTGAGCAGCACCGCCAGCGCCGATCTGCCGGTGACCAACGGGGCCGTTCAACCGACCTTTGGCGGGGGGGGGCAGGACGGTGTGCTGGTGAAGATGGACGCCTCGCTATCCACCCTGTTCTGGTGCTCCTACTTCGGCGGTTCGCAGGCCGACGCCGTGTACAACATCGAGTTGGATGGCACGGATGGCATCTACATCGCTGGAGGCACGCGCAGTCCCGACCTGCCGGTGACCGCGAACGCCCTACAGGTCACCTTCCAAGGCGGTATCGCCGATGGCTTCGTGGCCCACCTCGATGCCGATGGCTCCACGGTCCTGGCCTGCACGTACTTCGGCAGCCCGGCGTACGACCAATGCTATTTCGCCGACCTTGACCAACAGGGCGACATCTACCTGTTCGGCCAGACGCAGGCACCCAGCACCAGTTTCATCGTGAACGCACCCTACAGTGTGCCCAATGCCGGGCAGTTCATCACCAAGCTCAACCCCTCCTTGAGCACGATCCTGCTCAGCACCCGCTTCGGCCAGGGCGATGGACTGCCGGATATTTCACCCAGCGCTTTTCTGGTGGACTATTGCAACAAGATCTACGTAAGCGGCTGGGGCAGTACCATCCAGAGCGGATCGTTGAGCACCGCCGGCCTGCCCGTGACCGCCGATGCATTCCAAGCCACCACCGACGGCAACGACTTCTATCTCGCCGTGTTCGACACCGACCTGAGCGACCTGTACTACGCCACCTTCTTCGGTGGAAGCATCAGTGCTGAACATGTGGATGGCGGCACCAGCCGTTTCGACCGGAGGGGCCGTATCTACCAAAGCGTATGTGCCGGCTGCGGCGGATCCTCCGACCTACCCATTGCGCCCGATGGCCTGGCCTGGAGTCCAACGAACAACAGCGGCCTGTGCAACAACGCGGTATTCAAGTTCGACATGGACTTCCCCATCGTGGTGGCCGACTTCAACAGCACCGTGAACTGCCTGCCCGCCCCCGTTTCCTTCACGAACCTGAGCTATGGCGCAGCCAGTTACCAGTGGGACTTCGGCGACAACACCTCCAGCACCGACCCCGCACCCGATCATGTGTATCCGCAACCCGGGGTGTACACCGTGCGGCTGATCGCAACCAACGAAGTCACCTGCAACCACAGCGATACCACATACAGGCAGGTGGTGGTCCTTGGTCTGGGCTCGTATGACCTTCCTGATACCACCCTTTGCCCGGGACAGAGCGCACAGATCGGGATCACCCCGATCACAGCGCCAGACATCATCTATGAATGGACACCCGCCGTTGGTCTGAGCAACACCCATGTCCCCAATCCGGTGGCCACACCGCCAAGCAGCACGACCTATACCCTCACGATCAGCAATGGCACTTGCAGTACCACCGTACAGCAGACCATCACCGTTGCCACGGCCACCATCGATGCAGGCCCCGACCAACACCTTTGCGGCCCCTCGGCCACCACGCAACTCGTAGCCACCGGGAACGGCTCCACCTCCGGCTTCCATTGGTCATCATCGTCCCAGTTCAGCGACATGCTCAACACGGTCGCCGAGGATAGTACCGCGACCGCAACCATCACGCACGACGCCTGGTTCTACGTTCGCCCCACGGGCAACGCCTGTGGTGCATTGGACAGTGTGTTCATCGACCTTTCGCTCGGTGGCATCCACCTGCAGCCTGTGGAAGCGCTCTGTGCCGGGGACACCGGTGCGGTCATGCTCTTCGGGGCCGACCCTGGCTCCACGATCCACTGGACCCCAGAGGACCTCATCCGGTCCGGGCAGGGCACCGCACGGATCTGGATCCAAGCGCCCACCAGCACCATGTTCCATGTCGAGGTGACCACCCCTACCGGTTGTACGTGGAGCGATTCGACCCAGGTGGTGGTATCCCCGTTGGATGGGACCACGATCCTCGCCACCGCCACACCTCCTCTTCTCATCGGTGCGGGCACCGTGCAGCTGGAGGCCTTCCCCTCGGGGCTGATGTACCAATGGACACCATCCGGCCTGGTGAGCAACGATGCCATTGCCGATCCCACGGCCTCGATCACGGCCACCACGTTATTCACCGTGCAGGTGTCCGATGGCGTATGTGCCAAGGATGCGCAGGTCCTGGTGGAGGTGCGTGAACTGATCTGCGACGGTCCCGACATCTTCGTTCCCAACACCTTCACGCCCAATGGCGACGGACAGAACGACGTGCTCTACGTCCGTGGCCGCAACATCGCTTCCATGCAGTTCATGGTCTTCGACCGGTGGGGCGAGAAAGTGTTCGAAAGCACCCGGCCCGACCACGGATGGGATGGCCTGTTCGAAGGCAAGCCGGTGGATCCCGCGGTCTTCGTGTACCACCTATCCGCCACCTGCGTGGATGGGCAGGCGTACTTCAACAAGGGTAACATCACGGTGGTGCGATGATCACAATGAACGGTGGATCGCGAATGGTGAGTGGGAAGCCAGCTTCTTGCCGAAGGGATGGCACCAGCTACCACCAAACACGCCCCCAAGGTCGAAATGGGATCCTTGGCCGATCGTTCCATCTTCCCCATTGCCCATTCCCCATTCACCCTTTGCGCTCCGCCCTCCGCCTTCTCTTCCTCACCTTCCTCGCCTTCTTCGCCCTCCCCTCGACCGCACAGGACATCCACTTCTCGCAGTTCTTCAATGCACCGTTGGCATCAGGCCCGGGGTTGATCGGAGCCTTCGATGGGGACTATCGCTTCAACGGCATATTCCGTCAACAGTGGCGTTCGGTGACCACGCCCTACCGCACCTTCGCACTTGGTGGCGATGCCGCCAACGCGACCGGTGTTCAGGGCCTGGGTCTCGGCGCATGGCTCTTCAACGACAAGGCCGGAGACAGCAAGCTGCAACTGACCCACCTGAGCATCGGTGCGAGCTGGACGACACGCCTCGGGCATGAGCGCCGTCACTCCCTCCGTGGTGGGATACAGGTGGGGTTCACCTCGCTCTCCCTCGACCGCGCGGACCTGACCTTCGACAACCAGTACAACGGCTACTACTACGACCCCGACCTTGCCACTGGAGAGCAGTTCGCACGCAGCGCCATGACCCACGCCGATATTCATGCCGGCGCCTCGTACCACTACCAGGCCGATGCGCGCACACACGTGCAGGTGGCGCTTGGAGCGTTCAACCTCTCCACCCCCGGCATCAGCTTCCTGAGCGGCCCAAGCACCGACCTGGACGTGCGCATGACCGGCCAGGTGATGGCGCGCTTCCCCATCGGCACCAAGCTCGATCTGCTGCCCATGGTGCAATACATGGCGCAGGGTGTATTCCGGGAAATGGACCTCGGCACCAACCTGCGCTACATCCTACTGGATAGCTATGGCTTGAACCGCGCCGTGCTCCTCGGCGCACACTACCGCGCCGCCGATGCCGGGTACCTCTACGCCGGTTTGGAGCACGACGATTGGACCTTCGGTTTGAGCTATGACATCAACACCAGCGACCTGGTGCCCGCAAGCCGCAACCGGGGAGGGATCGAACTCACGGCGATCCGGATCCTTCGAAAGCGCCCCGCGATCCCCGTACGATACAAGGCCTGCCCCCCGCAGATCTGAGCATGAGGTACACCCATCCGAACGATGTTGCCGCATGGCCCGCGAACGGAGGTCGCCCCGCGACCACGCTCGCGGGCACGATCGCGAAAGCGATCTCCGACACTTGGCGTTGCATGCTCCTGCTGGCGATCTCGATCGCTCCGGCAACACCAGGCGTCCTTGCCCAATCCGTTGACCAATTCACCACTTGGGGCGACCGCGCCATGACCAGGGAGGAGTATTACGGTGCTTCACGTTTCTACGCCGCTGCCTTGGCATTGGAACCCGGACGCCTGAACCTGCAATGGAAACAAGCCGAAGCTTGCCGATCAAGCAACCAGTACCCACAGGCGATCGAGCTGTACCATCGCGTATACCAGAAGGATGGAGGACGCACCTATCGCGATGCGCTCCGCTGGTTGGGCGAGATGCAGCTTTGCGATGGTCGATACAGTGACGCCTTGATCACGTGGAACAAGGTATTGAGCAAGGAGAAGGACCCGAACTCCGCACTTGCGCGCCGTGCACGCAATGCCATCGCCGGATGCCAGCTCGCCGAGCAAGAGCTGCCGGATGCCGAATTCGAAGTGTCGCACCTACCCGCACCGGTGAACACGAACGACAGTGAGTTCGGCGCACGGCCAGGACCGGACAGCACGCTCTGGTTCAGCAGCCTGCGCGGCGACCTGAACGATGACGGCCAGGTGCAGGACACCGCGAACTACCGCGTGGCCTTGTTCACCAGCAGACCCACCGCACAGGGATGGAGCCTGCCCATGCAAGAGCAAGGACCTGCCGATGCGATAGGGCACGCACAGGCCAACCTGATGTGGGCGCCCGATGGTGCGCGCATGTTCTTCACCATGATCGGTGGCGATGGCACGAAACATATCGCCACGCGCACACCCAACAGCCCCGCCGTTCCCGTGTCGGGCTTGGAGGCTCACCCAGGTGCCACACAACCGTGGTCCACGACGATGGAGGGCAAGGACGTGCTCTTCTTCGCAAGTCCCGGCGGTGAAGGGGGGATCGACATCTGGTACGGTGATCTTGTTGGCAACACCCTTTCCAACATCCGGAACGCCGGCCCCTTGGTGAACTCCCCCGGCAATGAAAGCACACCCTCCTTCGATGGCGCCACCGGAGCGCTCCTGTTCAGCAGTGACTACCATGCGGGCCTTGGTGGGTACGACATCTTCCAAAGCCCGTGGACCAGCGGTGCATTCGCGGCACCGAAGAACATGACCATGCTGAACTCGCCTGCGAACGACCTCTATCCGGTGTACGATGCGCTTTCCGGGGTGGGTTGGTTCACCAGCAACCGCATTGGCTCCTTCGCGAACAAGGGTGAAACGTGCTGTAACGACATCTACCGTACCCAGCGTCTGCACAAGACCACTGAGGCGCACATCCCATCCACACCCGTTGTGGATAGCGCCGCCGAGGCCACCTCGAAAGCCATGGATGCACTGCTCCGGATCCAACAACGGTTCCCACTGAAACTGTACTTCCACAACGACGAACCTGAGCCCCGCACACGCCGCACCACCACCAGCCAGCGCTACGGCCAAACGTACGATGCCTACCGCAAGCTCATCGCCACCTATCGCAGCACATACGAAGACCCCACGACCTTCGACGCCTTCTTCACCAACGAAGTGGAGCACGGTCGGAAGATGCTCGACGAACTGATACAGGCCTTGATCCCGGCACTGGAGCACGGCGAACACATCACCCTGGATGTGCGCGGACATGCCAGCCCCTTGGCGCGGAACGACTACAACCGCAACCTCAGCCTACGCCGCATCGAAAGCCTGCGGAACCACCTGTACATGGTTGAAGGCGGCCGGCTGAAGACGTATATGGACAGCACCGCCACCAATGGAGGGGTGCTCCGGCTTCGTGTACTGCCCTTCGGGGAAGACCGATCGGCCTCGGGCGTGAGCGACGACCGAAATGACCTCGGGCGGTCGGTGTATGGTGTGGAAGCTGCACGTGAACGAAGGATCGAGGTGGAACGCGTGCACCTTGATGGATCCTCCATCCCGCTCGGCCAAGCCATGCACTACTCCATCGACACGGTCCGCCAGGGCGTGCCGCAGAACTTCGCGGTCCGCGTGGTGAACAACGGGCGAACAACGCTCACCATCAACCGTGGTCGCACCTCTTGCGATTGCATCCTGGTGGAAAGCGTGCCGCCCACGCTGCCCCCCGGAGGATCGGGAACCATACGTTTGAGCTACACCGGCCGGACACGCCCCGGACCGATGGAACGCCGGATCGACCTGGAGGTGGAAGGATCGCCCTCCCCTTACACACTGACCATTCACGGCACAGTCATTGAATAGACCATGGAACTCCTCCTGCTCTCCAACTCCACCTTGCCCGGCGAACCGTTCTTCCAATGGCCGATGGATCATGTCCGCGCCTTTGTGAATGGCAAGAAACGTGTGGCCTTGGCCACCTACGCCGCGCCCGAGGCACAGCGCGATGCGTACCACACCAAGGTGAACGAGGTGTTCGGGCCACTGGGTGTGGACCTGGTACCACTGCATGCCGAAGTCGATCCTTCGGCCACCTTGAACACCGTGGATGCCGTGGCCGTTGGTGGAGGGAACAGCTTCCTCCTGCTGCGCGACCTCTATCGCACAGGTCTTATCAAGGCCATCGCGCACCGCGTGAAGGACGGCCTGCCCTACTTCGGCTGGAGCGCAGGCAGCAACGTGGCCTGCCCCACCATCATGACCACGAACGACATGCCCATTGTGGAACCACCAACGCTGCGGGCCATGCACCTGGTTCCCTTCCAGATCAATCCGCACTATACCGAGGCGACGATCCCTGGCCATGGTGGTGAAAGCCGCGATCAACGCATCGCCGAATACTTGGCGCTGAACACGCATACCACCGTTGTCGGGCTGCGAGAGGGCTCGCTCCTGCACGTGGCCAATGGGCGCATGGAACTGCACGGCAAGAACATGAAAGTGTTCCGGGCGGGACAAGAACCGGTGGAGGTGCCGGCGGGCAGTACCATGTTCCCGGACCTTCGCCCTTGGCGCCCCTGACCCGGTAGCACCGTCGCGGTCCGGTAGGTTGCCCCGGACATCCTCGAGCTACCCCGAGCATGGATCTGACAATGGATAACTGACAACTCCGTGCACACCGCTCAACCCGGGTCAGTAGCGGACCGGATCTTTGGGTGAGGTCCAGCGTTCAATGGACCCGCACGACCATGCCCGCCACATCCGCCGCAGAACCGGGAGCCTTAAGCTCGTTCCTCCACACGATCGGCATGGACCTGTTGTTGTTGGTGAAGATCGCCGGGGTGGTCGCCGCGGCCTGGCTCGTGGAGCGCATCATGTACCTGATCCTGCGCCGTGGCTATGCCCGGAGAAAGGCCAAAGGGCGCGATGAATTCACCCAGTACCGCTTTCTCCGGAATGCTGTGCGCACCGTGGTGGTGGTGGCCGCCTTCTTCGCCGTGGTGTACACCATCCCCTCGCTTCGTTCGTTCGCCTTCACCCTATTCGCTGGTGCGGGCCTGTTGGTGGCCATACTCGGCTTCGCCGCGCAGAAGGCCTTCAGCGATATCATCAGTGGCATCTTCATCGTCTCGTTCAAACCATTCCGCGTGGGCGATGTGATCCAAGTGGGGCAGCAGGGATTGTTCGGCACGGTGGAGGACATCAACCTTCGGCATACCACCATCCTCACCTTCGAGAACCGCCGCGTGGTGATCCCCAACTCCATCATCGGCGAGGAGCGGATCGTGAACAGCAGCATCCGCGAAGAAGCCACCTGCCAGTTCGTGGAGATCCCGGTGGCCGTGGATGCCGACCTGAAGAAGGCCCGCCGGATCATGGAGCAGGAAAGCCTGGCACATCCAACGCAATACGACAAGCGGACACCAGAAGAGGTCCAGGCCGGAGACCCTGAGGTGGCCGTCCGCGTGGTGGACATCAAAGAAGGATCCGTGTTGCTGCGCGCCTATGTATGGGCGCCAGACCCGGTGAGCGCACGCGTGATGCGCTACGAGCTCAACGAAAGGATCCTGGAACGCTTCGCCCAGGAGGGCATCCCGATCTCCGTGCCCATCCGGCATTTCGTACAGAAGAACCCCTTCGCCGTGTCCGAACCGGAATATGCCGGAACGCGACCCTAACCCGATCGAACACCCATGAAGAAAGTCCGCCAACGATCAGGGAAGGCCGGGCTACCGCCCGGATCGCTCGTTCATGTGGGCCACCGCGCCCATGGCGAAACCGTGATCCGAACCTTCGAGTACGGACCCGAACGCGTGGTGGAGGACAGGATCACCAACATCGGCGAACACCATGGCGGCAACGACGGTTGCACGAACACCTGGATCGATATCGACGGATTGAACGACGACCAGACGATGCTGTCGGTGAGCGAGCGCTTCAACCTGCACCCGCTGCTGATGGAGGATGTGCTGAACACCGACCATCGACCCAAGGTGGAGGAATACCAGGACACCCTCTTCGTAGTGGCCAAGATGCTCGACCTCGATGAAGAGACCGGGGGGATCCACAGTGAACAGATCTGTTTCGTCCTACGCCAAGGCCTGGTGCTCTCCTTCCAAGAACGGCCAGGTGACGTGCTCGACCCGGTGCGCGAACGGATCCGCAACGACACCGGCCGGGTACGCCGCGCCGGTGCCGACTACCTGCTCTATTCCCTTCTGGACGTGATCGTGGACAACTACTTCTTGATCGTGGAGGAGATCGGCCAGCGGATCGAGGCCCTCGAGCGCAAGGTCATGCTCCGACCCGGGAATGAAGATCTGCTCACCATCCAAGAGCTGCGCAGCCTCCTGATCGGCGTGAACCGGTTCGTGATCCCGACCCGCGAACTCGCCGGAAGGCTCAACACCCTGCAAAGCCCGCTGATCGACAAAAGCACCCGGCGCTACATCAACGACCTGCAGGATCACACCGTGTACATCGCCGAGGCCATCAGCACGGACCGCGAGATCCTCACCAGCCTGGAGAACACCTACCACGCGGGCCAGAACGCCCGCATGACCCAGGTGATGAAACTCCTGACCATCATCAGCACCATCTTCATCCCCCTCACCTTCATCGTGGGCGTGTTCGGCATGAACTTCGATCACATGCCCGAGCTGAAGTGGAAGTACGGCTACCCCATGGTGATGGGGCTCATGGCCGTGATCGCCTTGTTGATGCTGCTGTGGTTCAGACGGAAACGCTGGTTGTAGCGCCGCTCCACCGGAACCGGACACTCATGGTTTTCCGGTATTGTACCTTCATGGTCCACACTGGCACCTTTGGCACCGATGGACCGCCCACCGTACAGCCTGCTCCTTGTCGACGACCAAAGCATCTTCCTGGAAGCGATCGAGAGTTTGATCGAGCACATGCCCGAAGTGAAGGTGGTCGGCAAGGCCCAGAACGGCCGTACCGCCCTTGACCTGGTGCGTGAACACAAGCCCGACCTCGTGCTCATGGACATCAACATGCCAGGCATGGACGGTATCGAGGCCAGTAAGCATATGCAGAAGGCCAGCCCGAATACGCGGGTGATCGTGCTGAGCATGTACGGCCACCGGGAGTTCGTGTTGGAACTGTTGGACAGTGGCGTGGGTGGCTATCTGCTTAAATCAACGAACAAGAACGAACTGATGGCCGCCATCCGCACCGTGGCCGAGGGGAAACAATACATCGCAGAGGAACTCCGTGCACTGGCAGCGGCAGCGGACAAGAACAAGGATCGGGATGGTGAATCGAAGTACGGCCCGCTCTCCAGCCGCGAGGTACAGATCGTGAAGTTGATCCTGAAAGAGCTCACCAGCCAGGAGATCGCCCACCAGCTGTTCCTCAGCGCCGCCACCGTGGAGACCCACCGCAGGAATATTTTACATAAACTCGACTGTCGCAACATCGCAGGCCTGGTGAAATATGCCATGGAACGAGGATGGGGCGACTGAGCCCGCCGAACCCACCCATCAACCCGATGTCACATGCCGATCACCATCAAAGTCCTTGATCCCGTCGATCAAGAAGAGGTCAAGTACGAGGTCACTTGGACGGATGACCTGGCCTTGGCGGAGAAGTACCTGGACAAGATCGAACCAGACGCGCCGCGCCACGCGATCGCCTTCTTCAAAGCCGGGTCGGGCGATGGCAGCAAGACCCTATCCGAGTTGGTCGGCATCGGGTTCAAACACGATGCGAACGCTACGGTCTCCGCATCATTCACCGCACTGGCCGTGAATGGCACCCTGGTCGTGGCAAAGGATCGGAAGTACATCAAAGGCGGCAAGATCACCGTGCACTAATGGCCAAACCTGGCCGGAGCGTGTCCATAGGCCGAATGGTCGCCCCTACCTCCTATCACCGGAGGTC
>SSGN01000054.1 GCA_008016945.1 Flavobacteriales bacterium | reverse complement strand
GCCGCGCGGCTCTCGGAACCCGTGCTGAAGTTGTTCCTGTTGTCGATGATCCGCTGGCCGCTGTTGGTGCGCAGGATGTAACCACCGGTGGTCATGCCATCGCCGGCCGCATCCAGTACACGCAGGTAGAAGCAGCCGTTCGGCAGGCAGGTACCGTTGGTCTCACCGCCATTCACGGCGTTCAACGGACCACCTTGCTGCACCACGAAGTCCGTGCCTTGCTCCACCAGCTCCCAGGTGGTCTGCCCGGGGTTGCCGTCCGTCTGGAACTCCAGCGTCAGATCGTTGCTGCAGGGCACAGGACCGGAGCCCACGCACTCGCAGTCCACGATGGACGCGCTGGTGAATAGCGGGCCGGCATAACAGAGGTCACCGTTCTGGCCAGGGAAGAAGGGGCAGCTATCCGCGCAATCCAGGATACCGTCCTCATCGCTGTCCGGCGAGTTCGTGATCTCGTTATACGCCACGGTGAAGTTGTAGTTGGTACCGTACGAATCCACGATCACGTAGTACGTCTCGCCCGGTGCCACAACGAACTTCGGGTTCTCATACACCCAGTTCCAAATGACCTCGTCGAAGCGCTCATACTGGAAACAAGCACCGGATGCGGTGTACGCATAGAACGTGGAGTTGTCAGCAGGCGGGAACACCACCGTGTTGTCCGAGGCACGGCGCACCTCCATCATCGTGTAGGTGGCGGCTTGGTTGGCAGGCAGGCACAAACTCACCTCCGCGCTATCAGCGCAATTGGTGGCGGTGAAGGAGTACCAGGCATCATTGCCCCAGAACGTGCCGTTCTGGTCGGAGTAACCGTTCGCCGCGAAGTTGTTGCCGCCTTGGGCCACGCCTTCGGTCAGCGGGATGGCATTGGTGCTACCGTTGCCGCCCACAGTGAAGGTCCAATCCGTGGGGCAGGTAGCCGTGCCATAGCTGTTCTTGGGCACTACGCGCCAGGTGATGGTGGTCCCCAGGCCATACAGCGCTTTGATATTGGCCGTAGTGTAGCTGCCGCCACCGTTGATACTGTTGGTGGGCGTGTTGGCCACCAAGTTGCCCATGAAGTACACATCATAGCTGGCGGCACCGAAGGCGGCCGGCCAGGTGAAGGTGATGGCGTTGCTGTTCACCGCGAGGCTGTTGCCGTTGGCGGGGAAGGTGGGGTTGGCCACGCAGGGCGGGATACCGGGGCACATCAGCGTGAAGGGCCGCTGGTGGACCGCTTCGTTCGCATCGCTCATGATGTAGTAGTCGCCGGCCGCGGGCACCGTGAAGTTCAGCAGGCCGCCGGTGTTGGCGGGTGCCGAGCCGATGCAGGTGAAGGCGGAAGCGGCACAACCATCGCTCACCGGGGCCACCACGTAACGGACGGGCGTGGTACCCCCCGCATTGGAGATGCCGGCGTTGATGGCGTGGGTGCCTGCCTCGGTGGCGGTGAAGCGATACAGCCACTCGGTGCCGTTGCCGTTGTTGGCAGACCCCTGGAAGCAGCTGGCCGCACCGGTGTACAGGTCGCCGTTGTATGCCGCGTTACCCATGGTGTAAGCGGGCGGTGCAGCCGCATCGGACACGTACGCACCGCAGGAGAGCACTTGCGCCGTGCTGCAGTCCATGCTGGTGGTGAAGCGTGCGAAGAAGCTGTTGGCGGAATACACGGTACCCCCGCTGCAAGCCTGACGCACACGCACCTCGTACTTGGTGGTGGCGCTGAGCCCGGTGAGCACGAAGGGCGAAGTGGCCGTGGTGCTGGCCACCGTACCGCTACCTGCCGTGGCACCCGTTCCCGGGGTGAAGCCGACCGGGCCGTACTCCACCACGCAGGGTTCGCTGGTGTTGCCCCAAGTGATGGTGGCGCTGGTGTTGCCGATGCCGGTGACCGTCACCGCATCAGGTGTACTGCAGGCCGGTGCGGGTCCGCAGGTGATGGCGGATTCCATCCCTTGGTCGTACGTGGCCGCGGACCAGGAACGGAAACGCAGGGTGATGCAGCCGCTCGGATGCGTGCTGGTGAAGGGACCAGGAAGAACGTTCCAGTAGGCATTCCCCCAGTAGGCACCGGCAGGCAGGGTATTGGCGCCGGAGGTCTTCGAGGGTTGTCCGGAGTGGAAGATGGGCGCACTGGTGTTGGGGCCGTTGTGTACGAACAAGCCCACCAGTCCCTGATCGGACCAGCCGAATTTGAACTTGGACATGGTCAACGTGACCACATCGCCGGCATTGTCCGGGCAGATGGTGATGGTGGAGTCCGTATTCGACGGATAGCCTGCATAAGCGGAGGTGGAGAACAGGTTGTACGGTCCACCGCAGCCCACCTTGGTGCGGAAGTTCAGGGCGATGCTGCTCCAGGCACTGGGGTCGTCGCCCACACCCAGGTCATCGCACAGACCGCGGAAGTAGGCCGTGTATTGGGTATTAGCCGTCAGGCCTGTGGCCGTGGCCGTGCCGGTGGCGGAAGTGCCGGTGGCGAGCACGGGGCTCGCCGGGGTACCGCCGTTCGCTACCACGATCCATTCCACATTAGGCGAAGCACCCGCGGTCCATGTGAACGTGGCGTCGTGTACCTGGGTGGAGGTGACAGCGAGGTTGGTGGGCGCGAAGCACGTTGGCGCGGGGGCGCAGGTGAAGTCGGCGCTCCAGCCCATGCCGCCGGTCCAAATGCCGGCCGAATAGATCTGCACCGTGAGACAGCCGCTGGCCGCAGAGGAGGTATAGATGGGGGGCTCGTTCGCGGTGTTGGTGGAGGTCCAGCCACCTGCAGGCAACGTCCACTCAGACCCGCTATAGGCCGGGCCATTTCCACCAGGCACCATGGGAGCCGCGGTGTTATCCCCATTATAGATGTAAATGCGGGATGCGTTCGGAGCGTTCCAACGCAAGCCGTTCCATGCCGTGAAATCGATCGTCACCACATCGCCGACGGTCTCCGGGCACACGGTGAAGGTGCTGGAGAACTGCTGATCGGTGAGGTTGGCCACGCCACCGGGGCTGACCCAGGTATCGCCACAGCCCAGCGGCGTGGTGAAGGAACCGGACATCCAAGGGCTGTAGTCACCGCCGCCACAATCGCTGCGCACGTAGAAGGTGTATGCCGTATTGCTGTTCAAACCGCTCACCGAGGTGGATGTGCCTGCGGCCGTACTGCTCGCGGCAAGGCCCGTGCTACCCGAGCCGGCCGCACCGCTGGTGCGTACCTCCCACTGGTAACCGGTGGAGTTGTTGCTGGCCGTCCAGCTCAGGTCTGCGCTGTGTACAGCCACGTTGCTGGCCGCCAGGCCGAGCGGCGGCGGGCAGGTCAGTACACCAACGTTCAAGGTGTAGTCCTCCACTTGGCCGTAATACATGCCGATCCCGCAGGCAATAGGGGAAGACCAATCATTGCACTGCACGATGCGCATCCGGGCGTTGCCGGCGGGAGCTCCCGCAGGGACTTCGATATTGCCCGTGAGCGAGCCGGTGGAAGAGGCGTTTCCGCCATTCAGGGGGAAGGAAGCCTCGAAAACACCGTCCTGGTCCCAGTCCACGTAGGCCGTTACATACACGTTACCGCCCCCATTATAGCCGGAAACGGTGATGGGGTAGCTCAGGGTGGGGAACACATTGCCCACCACGCCGGTGTAGTCCTGGAATCGGGCAGGGTCGGATCCATCGTAGATCGGGTCCGCAGAGCTCGAGTTGTTGAGGCCCGAGATCTGCACGTTCGAGATGGGGTAGATCCCATAGTAGAACGAAGCCACCGGGCAGGGCAGTGTATTGAAGGCGACCGGGCCGAGCCACATGCTGGTAGCACCGCCACCGCAGTTGGTGCGGATCCATGCCTTGTAGTTGGTGCTGGCCGTAAGGCCTGTTACGGTCGTTGGGCTTCCCGCCACCGTGCCGGTGAAGGTGGCCGAAGCAGGGCTGTTGCCCGTGCCGATGGCATAGTCCACATCACCCGTGCCGGTCCAGCTCAGGTCGACCGAGGTGAGGCCTCCGGTGGCGACCAGGCCGGATACGGTGACCAGGCAGGTGGGCGGCGTCCACGTGAAGCTCATCATGTCCGGCGTGTTGGCTTTAGTACCGGAGATGTTGCGTGTGGCATCATTCCCAGGGCTGCCGGCAAGCGAATGGGTCTGTGTGAAGATCGCGTTGTAATAGTCCTCTGCCGAACCGTTGCTGCCGTATGCGTTGTAAGGATCATAACCCTGTGCGCCGGTCCAAGGGATGCGCTGGCTGAATTCCGAGGAGCCGGGGTATCCGCTGTGGTTGGTTTGGGCCGTGAAGGCGTAGGGCCAACTCGTCCACGAGTTGGAACTGGCATCGTAGAACCCGAAGGAGTTGAAGGAACCGGACGCACCGGAGCCGCCCGTTTTCCCGCCCAAACCGGTTTGGAAGTAGGAGGTGGTGTTGGAGCGCCAGGCCTTGCCGAAGCGCACCTCCACTTCATTGGTGGTCTCGTGCAGGCGGATCTGGAAGTCCATCCGGCGGTAGTACTGGTGGTCCAAGCTGCTGATGGTGAACCCATAGTTGCGCCATTGCACCACGAACACCCGGTTGGGCGCCGTGCCGATGGTTTCATACCGCAGTTCGGCACCCGGGTACGCCGGGTACGTCGGGTTGAACACGATGGGCATCGTGTTGTAACCCGAGTTGAACGAACCGCCCTGGACGCCGGTGGCCACCACGCGGTTGCGGCGGCTGTCGTTGGCCAGCAGGGTGGTGTTGTTCAGCGGCAGGTTGGCGGTGCTTTGCGTCTGCGCCGTGTACACGGCCACGGCGGTGCCGCCGTCGGCGCTGTTGCCGAAACCGATCCAGCCCTGGCTGGAGATGCCCACCCGGTCGAACACCTCACCGTTGTACGTGAAGTTGAAACCGATGGGGTAACCGGGGCCGGTTTTGACCACCATGCCGGTCGCTTGGTATTCGGCGTCGCTGGCGCCCGCATCGCCCGCACCGGTGTTGCCCACGAAGCAGGCGTTGCCGGCAAAGTCCTTGGGGCGGGTGGTGCTACCGAAGAAGACGGCTACGGTTTCATACTCCTTGTAGCCTACACCGAAGGTGGTGTTGCCGGCCACCGCGGCCTGCGTACCATCGGCCAGCACCGTGCCGCCGGTGATGGGCTCAAAGGCGGCATCCTCGTCGGCCTGTAGGATGCTGGAGGTCTTGAGCAGCTTATCGTAGGAGAGTGAATACTGTGCCACCTGGGCCTGGGTAAGGCCGGCGGAACACAGGGCCAAAGTGGCGGCTGCCAAGGGCAGCGCCCACGGGCGGCGGCGCGTTCGCGCCCGTTCCGTGCAGCGTACTGTACTTCGTTGCATGAGGTGAGAGTGTTGGTTTAGTGGATCAGAAAGGGCTGGCGCTTCACCCGTTCGGGCCTGGCGCAAGGAGCATGGACACGACACCGATGGGCCGGTGCCGAAAGGAGCACCTTACTGTACGGTCACCATGACAAGGTCACCGCGCGAGCAAGGATGAAGAATTGAGCTGGGGAGAGGGGAGGTGAGAGTTTCGAGAGTCGTGAAGCCGTGAAGGGTGTGAGAGATGTTGAGTTGATGAACGTGATGCTTCATCAAAATGGAGCACCACCGGGACAATCTTAATCAACCGTCGAAAAAAAAGCAAGAGAATAATGTTATCGACAACAGGCAACCATGACCTCAGGATCGCGAACGCGAACCAACGCATCACCACGATGGATGCTATGGCTTCGGCTGCCGAACACGCAGGGTACGACGGGCCATGTCACCGGACCACCACTCCTGGACCACACGGCCCGCACGCGTGGATATCCAGACGTACAACGTAGCGGCGGCGATGCCCCCCCTACCGACCCGCGCCACGAACACCGCCACCCCTCCTACTTAGCCACACCCCTCTATTCCACGGCAAGGCCCTCATCCCGATACGCCCGCGATGCGATCGGCGCTGTTCCATGGAGCGGATGCACGGAACCGGCTGAAGGCACCACGTCCCTTGAACAGCGATCCTGCCCCCATACGGATATGCACTATCCTTGCAGCCATGGTCACGCTCCCCCATAGGCCGGCACGCTGGTGCATAGCCTTGCTCCTCTTCGTCGGCGGTGGCCCTTCGTTCACCGAACAGGGCTACGCACAAACCTCACCACCGGACACACTGATCATCCAGGTGCACAGGGCCGTGGCCCGCGGTTTGTCCTATTTCAGCTCGCCCCGCCGGACCCTCGACCCCGATGCCGTACTGCTCCACGCCTACCTGAAGGACCGCTTCAACCTACCCAAGCTGGTCAAGGCGGAGCGCGTACTGGCCGCCATCCGGGCCGATTCCACCAGCCAGTTCCATAAGTTCCTACGGCTGGCCGAACCCATGCGGTGCAGGATGGACTTCTTGGATGCGGACGGGGCCAACGACGTGGCGGCCGTCGGCGTGTGGTACGACGAACTGCCGGACCGGTCCCTGTTCATGGAGCGCATTCGCGATGTGGAGTGGGGCGAGCCGTACCAAGTGACCCACGCACTGTGGGCCATGGCCATGGTCCGCAACTGTTTCCACGCCGAGGTGGACACCGCCGTGGAACGGCGCTTGGTGGAACACAACCTGGCCATCATGAAGTCCAACCGGCCCTTGTGGAACGACGTGGCCATCGAGGCCCTGGCCATGGCCCAGTACAACGATACCGCCTATGTACCACCGCAGGAATATATCCAGGAGATCATCGCCTTACAGAACCTGAACGGAAGCTGGAACTGGGTGCCGAACGACCCCACGCGCGAAAGCCAGCACACCACCATCCTGGCCTTATGGGCCCTGCTCCAATACAAGCCACTGGAGTGGCCGGAGTCGCCCAGGGACATGGTGGTGCATTGAGTCCGGAGGTGGCGCATCGCGGTCCGCACCACCCTCCCTGAGCCTGTGGCATCACCATCATCGCGCAGGCAGGTGAATACGGCCGGTGTACAGCACCCTTTGCTGCCCGCGGCACGGCCCGGCTGGACCCCATACGTGCGTGCAAGGCCGTTGATCCATCGCGTTGCTTCATTCGGTCGTCGAATAATATACGGAAGCTCTTCGGATCCACCGGTTTTCTCCGTACACTTGTACGTGGTGCCTCTCCACCGCAACCAGTGCTCTCATTCTCTGCTCGAACATGCCTCTCACCATGTCCTCTCGTTTGGCCTTTATACGTCGTCTTCATCCACGACCACCCGCTTTTCCCCGTAGGATCCGGCACCATGCTGCACTGGTGCTCTTCGGGGCCACGCTGCTTTCTCCCCCCCTTTTCGGCCAGTGGAGCGAAGACCCTTCGGATGCCACCCCCTCACTGACCTCTAATGCGTTGGCGCCAGCACCGGCATTAACGCCAGCTATGCCGGCCACTTGTTCAGGCCTCTCCCTGAACGGCGCCTTCTCCTTCGGCAGCGTTTCCAGCACCACGCCACAAAGCGCCAACCTGGCCTATCCGCCGTGTCAGACCGCGCAGGGCATCATCACCCCGGCGGGTCCCAAGGACATCTGGTTCCGCCTGGACCCCGCCTTTGCCGATGCGGTGTACCGGTTCACCCTGTATGGCACAGGATCGCCCAGCACCGCCTCTGCAGGCATGGCCGTGTACGAGGCCACCAACGCCACCAGCCCCATGCGCCTACTGGACTGCGCCACGGGCGGGGCGTATGACCAGATCTACAACCCTTCGGTGGAGGCCACCTGCATCACCCCAGGCAGCAAGCTCTATGTGCGGGTGTGGCCCCGGGGTAGCACGGCCGCCACCGCCAACTTCAACCTATGCGTGATGGGCCAACGCACCAGCACCATGCCCGACCGCGGTGCCGACGAAACGGCGTGTACGGCACGGACCGTGTCCACCGTTGGGAGCTTCTCCACCTCGGGCAACCTCTTCAACTACGTATTCGCATGTCAAGAACCCGCGTTCTTGCTGGCCAACGACAACAACATGAGCGGTGACCTTTGGGTGAAGCTGCTTATCCCGACCTCGGGCCATGTACGGTTGAGGCTGTCCCAGACAACCACACCGGCCAACATGATCGGGGGCACCTCCGTGGCCAGCGTCATCAGCGGCAGCTTGGGCATGAGCGCCTACTTGTCCACGGACTGTTCCGACCCTCAACAGTTCCGGCAGGTGGGAAGCACCATCAACCAAGTGACACCGGCGACCACCGGATTGCCGATCGACATCAAGTGCTTGCCTGCTGGAGCGTATCTGTATGTGCGATTCCATTCGCTATCGGGCTCCATGACCCTGAAAAAACGATTCGGCCAATTCCGCTTCGAGTGGATGGCGGGTAGCGGATCGTATGTGGGCTATACGCCCCCGTCCAGATCGCAGCCCTGCGGGGCCACGGCGCTCACCGTTGGCGCCACGTGTGCGGCCACCACGGCAGGCACCACGGTCGACATGTGCGGAGCGCCCGGCATACCGGCACCCACCTGCGGGGGATTCGTCGGTGGCAGCCAACAATCCACGTGGTTCAAGTTCATCGCACCCCCCAGCGGCATGGTGGTGATCGATGCGGAGCCAGGTACGGCGCCAGCTGCGCAACCGGCCATTGCCTTGTATGCCAGTAACGCCCTGAACGGCGCCCCCCCCGTGGATCAAGGCTGCGACTTGCGGCTAAGTCTGGTGGATTGTGACGATCGCCAGGGCGTGGGCCACAATGCGCGCATCATCCAAGGCGGGCTCTACCCCGGGCGGGTGTACTACATCCGGGCATGGGCACGTTCAGGCACGGAAGGCAACTTCAACATCTGTGTGACCAACCCCACACCGCCCGCAGGCTCGTGCTGGTATATGATCGACCTGTATGCGAAGAACACCAGCGGCACTTTGGCCATGGAGGTGACCATTCCACCCGCCCCCACGGTGACCTACACCACCACCGGTGGCGACCCCTCGCAAAGCTTCATGATCGCCATACCCGCCGGTGCCACGGCCAATTTCCATATGGTGCCTTCGGGAGGTGGGATCGGTACTACGGGCTATGTTTTTTGGGCGTTGTGGCAGGTGGGCAGTTCCGATACGCTGTGGTATGACGATGGCGGCTATGCCGTGGCTGGCCCCACGCCAGGACCCAACGACTACTTCACGCTCACCAATGCCTGTAGTCCCCGGCCGCACCCGCGCACCGATTGCTTCGGGATGCGCACCATCTGTGTGGACGGTGCCGGGGGGGGCGGTGGGCCAACGCACCTCTCCGGGCAATTCGACAACCGCTCCTGGCCCATGAGTGGCTACGGTCCCGCCAGGACCGATTATCTCGGCTACACATTCCACCCCCACAACGGCGGCATGATGGATCTGGCAGGGGCCAATATGGGCTGCCTGGATGGCGAGACCAGGGGTATCCAGTGGATGGCGTTCCGCCCGCAACAGGACGGCACCGTGGCCTTTCTTCTGCAAGGGTCCAAGGTATCACCGGCCCCTGTTGGCCCCGCCGACCTGGATTTCGCCCTGTGGGACCTTGGTATGTTGAATATCCCGGGTCCGCATCCAGACAGCATCAACGGCTACCTCGTGTGCCCGCCCGCTTCAACCCCCATCCGGTGCAGCAGTGCGCGCAGCGTGGCTTCCACGGGTTTGGCGCCGGGTATGTTCCTGCACCAGGAGGGGCATGGCGGTTGGGGCTGGGCAGAGCCCCTGCCGGTGCAGAACGGGCATGGCTACCTGATCGCCTTCGTGGCGCCTCTTGACACCGGGCGCATCAACTACAGTTTGGACTGGACCATGGTCAAGAACACTTCCGGTGTCACCGATCACACCATCCTCGGATGCTCTCCTCTGCTACTTCCGGTGGAACTGCTGTTCCTGAGGGGCGCGCCACGCGGCACAGTGGTGGACCTTGCTTGGGCCACCGCCAGCGAGATGAACAGTAGCCACTTCGTGGTGGAACGCAGTGGTAACGGCATGGATTTCACGGCCATCGGGCGGGTCGCCGCCAGCGGCAACACCCATACCCGTGTGGATTATGGCTTCACGGACCCCAGCCCCCTCAGTGGCCTGAACTACTATCGGCTGCGGGCGGTGGACAAGGACGGAACCGCCAACAACAGTAACACGGTGGTGGTGATGATGAACGCGATGAACGGCAAGCTGCTGGCCTATCCCAATCCCGTGCGCGACAAGCTGTACGTGACCTTCGCCGCCCCGGACTTCGGCCTGGTGCACATGCAAGTACTGGACGCCTTCGGTCGCGTGGTACAGCAGCGAACCTGGGAGTTGGCGGATGGCGGGAACAAGCTGGAGGTCGATACTGAAATGCTGGCGTTGGGCACCTACATGGTTCGCCTGACCGGAGAGAATGGCAGCTTGATCGGTTCCACCCTGTTCGTGAAGAATTAACTCCGCAGTGGGGAGCGCAGTTCGATGTAGCGGTGATCCGCGGCGGGCTGTTGTGGTGATCCCGAGAATACTGAGACGGCATGAAAGAACCGATCGATCCAATGGTGAAAAGGTGAAAAGCGTGAGAAGGTGAAATGCCTCGCACCCTTTCACGCTATCACCCCAGTGGTCCAGCTCGCTGCGCTCGGCCGGATCTTCATCACCGGCTCAGTAATATACGGAGATCATAACGGGCGGATGCTCGATCAAGGCCCTGTGGGAGACGCACGATGCTATCCATTCACGACACCGTTCGTGGTGGCACCCATCGGTCCGGTAGCCCCCCGTGCGCCTGGCCTAGCGGTCCCCTTGATGCGGAAGCTGTATCAACCACAGCGCGGACCGACCCGAATGGGAAGCCGCCTATTCCACGGGCTACACACGCGTACCAATCGATAGGGAAAGCGCCGTACCCGCCAACAGTCCCATCACCGGGAGAACAGAATCATCATCCGGCGGTCTCCGAAGGAACGACCTGAATGATGGACCGGTAGCGGATCGCCGATCGGCGGCATGCTTCCTCCCCCACACGAAACCCGGATAGGCCAATCTCCACCATAATCTCCATTAGGGCGTCGATGATCGGCCGGAGAAGCATGGTCATTCTTTCGTAGGTCCATCAACCGGTCTGACCTTGGAACAGGAGCAAGCCCATCGGCTGCGGCTGCATGGCATGGGGGGCGTCCGTGAACCTCCTCTCCCATCGGCGGACCACCTCCCGTTCGTATCCGTATGGATCACCTACACACCCACGTCCAGGTCGGTCGTGGAACTCCGGGTAGAACAAGCAAGCCGCCACCGCGCGTTAATGCCAGCGCACCACACCAAGGGTCGGGGCTTGCCGTGGCCTGCCCACCATGGACGCCATACCACCATTGGACGAGCCCGCGGACCGTACCGGGATGTCCTCGTGCAGCGTCGAAACACCTGGGTGGAATACCGTTACACTTTGAGCTGTAGGCTGGAGATGCGCGAGGGAATGGATGGCCCCGAACGAAGAAACCGCCCTGAGAGGGGCGGCTTCCGTAGCAGTGAGAGGAGGATCGATCAACGCATCACACGCACCGTGGCCGAGGCCACTTGTACGTCACTTCGGAGGATCACCACGTAACTGCCCGCCGGAACATGGTCCAAGCTCAGGGGGATGACCTGCCCGCCTGCGCCCATCACACGCTCCAGTAACACCCGGCGCCCCGATAGGTCGAGCACCTCCACCTCGGTGCGCCCCCCAAAACCACGAGGGATCACCACGTTGAAGGCCCCTTCCGAGGGGTCCGGGTATATGCCGAGTCGGGCCTCGTCGAGCTCTTCGAGGCCCACGCCACATCCATCACCCAGGGCAGTGGATGTCAATGAACAGATATCGTTGCTGCCGTGGATGGTGATCACCACATCGGCGTCGTTGGTGAACGGACCCACGGTATACTGGCCGGTGGCGCTGGCGGTGGTGGCTGCCACACCCCGGTCGTTGGTGATGCTCACCTGCGCGGCACTGCCCAACGAGGTGAGGTCCACCCGTACGTTGAACCGTCCGTTGGCACAATCGTTCACCACTTCGAAGGTGGCCTCCGGTGCATCGCAACCATCGTAGCAGGCCACCACATAGTTCCACGGTGTAGCAGCCCCGGAGGTGCAGCTGCCCGATCCATCGGAAAGCAACTGGAGCATGATGGTGTTGCTGAAGACCGAGGTGATGAAGGTGCGATCGGTGAGGTCGCCGCCGACCACGGTGCCGAGCACGGGGTCAGCGATCTCGTCATTCCCATCGTACACGATGAGTTGATCGCCTGCGGCCAGGCTGCCGGAGAGGAACCGGATGGCGACACGGTCGCCCGCGGACTCGCCCTGATAGGCCCAGCGGGCATCCTCATCGTTGCCATAGCACTGGGTGTAGGTCGTGGGTCCGCAATCCACCACCGGGCAAGTGCCGTTGATCAGCTCCATGGCGCTGTTGCAGTAGGCGTTCTGGGCATGGCTCGCGGTGACCAACACGGGTGTACCGTTGGTGAACGGGCCCACACTGTACGCTCCAGGACCATTGGCCACCACTGCAGGCAGACCGGCATCGTTCACGATGGAGACCGAAGTGGACGACCCCAGGCTGAAGATGTTCACCCCCACGGTGAACCGTGCGTTCTCGCAATCATCCACCACTTGGAAATTCGCGAGCACGGGATCACAATCCAAGCAACCCACCTCCCATGCCATGGGATTGATGAACTCATGCACGGCACAAGACCCCACATCATCGGCCACGAGTTTCATGGTCAGGTGGTTCCCCGTACTATTGACCACCTGGCCAGCGATCGGTCCATTGGCCGAAGAGAAAAGCAACGGCGCTTGGTCGGTGGGACCATCGTAGATCGTGAGCAGGTCTCCCCCATGCATGGTGCCTTCGTGGATGATGAGGCGCAACGGGGCGTTGGTGGAGCCGGTGTAATACCAGGTGCGCTGTTCCAGGTCGGTATAGCAATGATCGAACTGCAGCGGGGCACTTCCGCAGACCACCTGGATCATGCCTTCGGTGGTGAAGGGATGCCCCACGCCCCACACGCCCGCACCCGAACCGCAATCCGCACGTACGTAGGCATAGAGCTGTTGGTCCTGCGGCAAGCCGGTGAGCGGCACGGACGTGGTGGCGGTGGATCCACTGGCCACTGGGGGTAACTCGGGTCCACCGGTGGTGATGATGTAATCGTAGTCCACGGCACCTTGCACCGCGTTCCAGGTCAGATCACCCGTGATCGATGCACCGTCGATGGCCAATCCCGCTACCGTGATACCGGTCACGGTGCAGGCCGGTGGCGACCAGGTGAAGGTGAGCCCCTGCGGGATATTGGCCGCCAAGGAAGGAAGTCTCCCCGTTGCGGTATTGGCCGTGCCCGACACGCTCGCCTGCCAATCGTAAGGGCTCACGGTGACCGCTCGGTTGTTGAAGTCGGAAGGATCCATGCCTCCCAACCCCACCTGGCCCGTGATCGCGGCCGTTTGGATCATGGTGCCGAAGACCACTTGTACGAGCTGCGCAGCGGGATCACCGCCGCCCTCGTGCAGGCGGATCTGGAAGCTGAGCAGGTTGGAACCGCCCGAACGCGTCACGTTCCACTCGGCCACGAAGATCCTGTTGGGGGCCGTTCCACCGGTACGGATCTGGATGGGCCAGGTGTTGCCGCCCGCTGCGAGGTCGAGGCTGAAGCCCGCGACCCGGTTGCGTTTGAGCATGTCGATCTCCGCAGGCACCGGCGAGCTGAGCGGGGTGTAGGCCGTGTTGCCCACGGGAACGTACACCGCATTGATGCCGTTCGAGGAATGACCGAAAGCCAGCCATCCCTCCATGCTCAAGCCCACCCGATCGTACGGTTGGCCGTTGAAGTGGAAGGTGAAGCCGATGGGCCAGCCGTTGCCGGTGGGAGAACTCCCCATTGGCAGGCTCTCGCCCTGGGTCACGAAGGAATTGTCGTCGAACGTGAAGGGCGGTGGCAATCCGGGCATGCCCAGTGGTGTGCCACTCCCTCCGATGGGTGTCCAGGTACCGACCTCCTGCGTGAAGGTGTAAGCCGATACTTGCGCACGAAGGTTGGTCGCGGTGCATGCTCCGAGCAGTACACCGCCCGCGATGGTCCAAGCCGAAATGTTCCTTGCTTTCATGGAAGAAGAGAGGGTGCGTCCCTCGCCTGGGCGAGGGACGCACCACGATCATCAATGTTGGATGCTGACCTTTCCGTTGAAGAAGCGGCCGTTGTTCTGCAACACCAGGGTGTAGAGGCCATTGGGCAACCCGGAGAGGTCCAGGTGCTGAACGGCGGCCCCGTTGAACTGCTGCTGCTCCACCACTCGACCGGCGAGGTCGAGCACCTGGAGCTGGCTGCTGCCCAGCATGTCTTCCGACAACTCCAAGGTGAAGCGACCATCGTTCGGGTTGGGGAAGAGGCGCAAGGTGTTCATCGCGGCTTCTTCGATACCGATACCGAGACAGCTGCGGTCCAGCCCGGCGCCGGTCCAGGAGCACAGCACACTGGCACCCTCCACTTCGATGGTCACCGGCATACCGGAGGTGAACGGCCCCACGGTGTAGGTGCCGGTGGCCGTTGCCGTTACACTGGGCAAGCCGCGGTCGTTGGTGATGTTCACACTGCTGGTACTGCCGATCTCGGTGACGTTCACCTCCACGTTGAAGTGTGTCTGGTCCACGCACACGGTGGTGAAGGTGGCCCGGGGTTGAGTGCAACCATCATAACAAGCCACCACATACCGCCATGCCACGGAAGTGCCGAACAGGGGGTCCTCGTCGGCGCAGCTGTGGCTGCCATCAGCGAACAGTTCCAACACCAAGGTGCGGTCCGTGGAGGGTGTCGCACTGGTCATGAGCGTGTTCGCCAACGTAGTCAATTCGGTGGATGGGGCTTCGTTGGGATCGGCACCGTTGTAGACCGTCACGCGGTCGCCCAAGCCGATGGTACCGGCGAGGAAACGGATACCGATCTCCTGGGTACCATCACTTTGGTAGGCGCGTTGGAACCATTCGTTATCCCCATAGCATAGATCGTAGGTCTCGGGGCCGCAGTCCACCACGGCGCAGGGCAGGCCCATCAAGGCCGGGCTGGCGGTGTAGCACATGGGCTGCTCGGGATGCTGCACGGTCACCACCACGGGCGTACCGGAGATGAAGGGGCCTACCGTATGCACCCCGGTGGTGGAAACCGTGGTGGGGGCCACGCCTTGGTCGTTGTTCAGGTCCACGCTGGTGGTGCTGCCGAGGTTGAACAGGTTCACCTCCACGAAGTAGCGGTCGTTGTCGCAATCGTCCACCACGGAGAAATTGGCCAAGGGGTCCGTGCAAGCCTTGCACCCCACGCGCCATTGCAGGGGCAGGTACCAGGATTGGGCTTCGCATGCACCGGCATCGGTGATCAGCCGGATGAACAAGGCATTGTTGGTGCTGGCCAGGAAGTGGTGACCGGTCAGGTCACCGCTCATGTTCGGTGCCGGCGTGCCGGCATCGGAGGTTCCGTCCCAGACCTGGAAGGATTCCACGCCGCTGACATTGCCCACGAAACCGCCGAGGAACTCGATCTTCAGGGGTGAGCCATCGCTGGACACGTAGAGCCATTCCTTGACATCATACTGCCGGGAGCAATAGTTCTCGGTCAAGATGGTACCATCACATTCCACCATGCCGCCACCCAAGGTTTCCATGGACGTGGCCATGGACCAAGGCCCAGGCTCACCATCGCAGATCCCGCGCACGAAGAGATAGTAGGTGGTGGAAGCCTCCAAGCCAAAGAAATAGACCTCGGGATCGGAAGTGATACCGGAGGTGATCTCCGGGCCACCCACGTAGTTGGTGTCGGTGAGGTAATACTCATACTCCGCAGCCGCAGTGGGTTCCCAGCTGGCATGTCCGGAATCGAAGCTCATCTGGTCAACGGTGAGCGGCCAAGCCGGTGGTGGGCAATCGTCGGGGGTCCACTTGAAGTTCAGACCGAGGGCCGGTGCAATGGCCGAGAAAGCAGGATGCTGAGGCTCTTCGGCCGTGGCCGTGCAAAAATCGGTGTTCAATAGCCCCCGTACGGTGTTGTTCCAATCGTAGAGGAACTCCGGCTCCTCGGCCACGGTCATGCGGCTGTTGAAATCCTCCGGGGTGCGACCACCAAGGCCGATCTGAGTGCTGGCACCGCCAAAGGCGAACACCGTGCTTCCGAAGCGCACCTCCACGGCATTGTCGGCCTCGTTCAGGCGGATCTGGAAGTTGATCAACGTGCTGCTCGGGCTGTAGCTCAACCGAAAATCCTTGAACTGCACCACGAACACCCGGTTAGGAGCCGTACCGATCGTGGCCAGCCGCAGCGAGGAGACCGGTCCGGGTGGTACCAGCGAACTCATGTCCTGCATGCGTAGCTCACTGGTCCCCATGCCGGCCACCCGGTTCCGCTTGTACGGTTCCGAAGGTCCGCCGATGGACTGCACGAACGGCGCTCCGTGTGAATGGTTGATGGCATAGCACCACACGGCCTGGTCACCATCGCTGCTCTTCCCGAAGGTGATGAAACCGGAATGGGAAACGCTGATCCTGTCGAAGACATCACCGTTGAAGCGGAAATCGAAACCGATGGGATAGCCCGGCCCCGTTGCGGGATTGAGGTAGTTGCTCACCTGGCCATCGGCGCCATAGAAAGGATGGTTGGTCCATGCGCGCTCGTTATGGAGCGGCGGCCACCAAGTGGGTGTGCCGAGTGAGTAAGCGGCCTCCCCCGCAGTGATCTCGGTGTAGGTCTCGATGGACTCCGAGTAGGAGTAAAGACCGACCTGCGCACGGAGCAGCACGGGCGTGGTCAGGGTGATCAGGGCCAGGGCGGCCCTACCAGCGTGGTTGTTGAACATGAGGTTTGGTTGGATGTGAGAGCGTGAAATGATCGGGTCAATGTTGAACGCTGACCCTTCCGTGGAAGGCACGTCCGTTGTTATGCAGCACCACGGCATACGATCCATTCGGCAGTGCGGAGAGATCGAACTGTTGCACGGCAGCCGTACTCACGTGTCGCTGTTGCACCACGCGTCCTGTCAGATCGAGCACTTGGAGGTGACTGTCACCGTACATACCCGATGGCAGCTCCAGGGTGAAGTGGCCATCGTTGGGATTGGGGTAGAGTGCCAGGGAATGCATCGCAGCCTCTTCGATACCGATACCGAGACAGCTGCGATCCAGCGCATTGGAGGTGATGGAACAGAGGACGTTGGCCCCGGCCACGGTGAACGTGACCGGTGTGCCAGAAGTGAACGGCCCGACACTATAGGTGCCGACGGCGGTCACGCTCACGCTGGCCACACCCATGTCGTTGGTGATGGTCGCGGTTCCCGCACTGCCCACTTCCGTGACATTCACTTCCACGTTGAAGTGGGTCTGATCCACGCACACGGTGGAGAAGGTGGCCACCGGAGCGGTGCAGGCGCTGGCGCATTCGGCCACGAACTCGAAGGGAAGCGTGTTCCCTGCGGTACAGGCGTAATCCAGGTATTGGCTGGAGATGTAGCGTACCAGCAGGTTGTGGCCCGCGTTGGTGCTGGTGTACACCTGGTTGCTACCCGATCCGGAGAAGGTATAGGACGGTGTCGCGGTCTCGTCGGTACCGTCGAACACATACACATCGGCATCCCAACCCAAGTTGATCGGCGGGAAGCGTACGGAGATCGCCTGCCCGTCGCCCTGCAGGAGCCATTCACGCGTTTCGCTCTGACCGGCGCATCGCTCATACCAAGTGGGACCGCAATCAACGATCGCACAGGGTTCGTTCACCAGGACCGGACCTTCCACGTAACACATCTCGTTATCGGGGTTCTGCACGGTGAGTACAACGAACTCTCCTGCCGGGAAGGGCCCCACGGCATGAGCCCCGGTACTGGTCAGGTTGACGACGGTCTCGTCCAGGGAATTGCTCACCACCAGGCTGGTGGCCGAGCCCATGGAGAAGATGTTCACGTCCACATAGTACTCGTGTGCATCACAATCCACTTCGCCGAGCGCAAAGTTCACCAAGGGGTCGGTGCAATTCTTGCACCCCACGCGCCACTCCAGCGGGAAGAACCAAGGCAGGTTCTCGCAGCTGCTGTTGGTGGTGGCCAGCTCGATGTAGAGCGTACCCTCCGGCGAGATCACGGTGTGACCGGCCAACTGACTGGCACCACCGGTGAAGACCGGCGCCCCCACAGGGCCGGTGGCCGACCAGACCTTCAAATATTCATTGGTACCCGTGCTGATGCTCCCCGCCAGGAACTCCAAGGCCAGGGCCGAACCATCTTCGGAAACATAGAGCCAGCTCATCACATCGTTCGTGCGCGAGCAATACTCCTCGTACATGGCCGTGCCATCGCACACCACCATGCCCCCCCCCATGCTGCGGAACGGCGTACCCAATGACCAGACACCGGGCTCTCCATCGCAGATACTGCGCACGAAGAGGTAGTAGGTGGTGGCAGCCTCCAAACCGAAGAGATAGACCTCGGGATCGGAGGTGATGCCGGAGGCGATCTCCGGACCACCCAGGTAGTTGGTATCGGTGAGGTAATACTCATACTCCGTAGCCGCAGTGGGGTCCCAGCTGGCATGTCCGGAATCGAAGCTCACCTCATCGATGGTGAGGGGCCATACCGGCGGCGCACAGGCATCGGGGGTCCATTTGAGATTGAGCCCCACCGCTGGGGGCACCCCCGACCCCGCCGGCTGCCCAGGCTGCGCGGCAACGAAGTAGCAGGTCTCGGTGTTCTCTGTAATGGCCACGGTGGCGTTCATGTCATAGAGGAAATCGGGCTCCTCATACACCGTGCGTCGACCATTGAAATCCTCTGGCGTACGCCCCCCCAGGCCCACCTGGGCATAGATGCCACCCGCCAAGATCACCTGTCCATACCGCACCTCCACGGAATTATCGCTTTCGTTGAGGCGGATCTGGAAGTTGACGCGTGAACTGCTGGGTGGATAGGCCATGAGGAAATCCTTGTACTGGACCACCAGGACCCTTTCCGGAGCGGTGCCGATGGTGGCGATACGCAGGTTGGATATCGGCCCGGGAGGCACCTGCGGGGTCATATCCTGCATGTAGAGCTGGCTACTGCCCCAACCGGCGACACGGTTGCGTTTATAGGCTTCCGTGGGCCCGCCGACATACTGCACGAACGGCATGCCATGCGGGTGATCGATGGCATAGGTCCACACGGCCTGATCCCCATCGCTGCTCTTCCCGAAGGTGATGAAACCCGAATGCGAGACGCTGATGCGGTCGAAGACATCGCCATTGAATCGGAAGTCGAACCCGATGGGATAACCCGGACCCGTAGCGGGGTTCAGGTAACTGCTCACCTGGCCATCCACCCCATAGAACGAGTGGTTGGTCCATGCCCGTTGATTGTAGAGCGGGGGCCACCACGTGGGTACGCCCAATGAAAAGGAGGCTTCAGCCTCGGTGATCTCCGTGTATGACTCCACCGTTTGGTTGAAGGTGTACAGACTCACTTGGGCGGCGAGCAGACCAGGAAGGGCCATGGTCGCAAGGGCCGATGAAACGCGTTGGCGCATGGTCATTGTGTTCGAAAGTCGGAGCATGTGAGAGGAGGGTCTGATCAGTAGGGTCCTATGGTTGGATGCTGACCTTACCGGTGATGGTGCGGTCGTGGTTGCGCAGGAGCAGCACATACCACCCTTGCGGTAGTCCAGAGAGGTCCACCTGCTGGGTGGTGGAGGTCATGAGGTGGTATTGTGCCACCGTACGACCGGCGAGGTCGAGCACGCTCAATGTGCTGGTTCCGTTCAGGCCTTCGGGCAATTCCAAGGTGAAGTGTCCATCGTTCGGGTTGGGGAACAGCGCCAGGGTGTTCATCACACCCTCTTCGATCCCGATGTCCAGGCAGCTACGGTCCAACCCGGCACCGGTCCAGGAGCACAGCACGCTGGCACCCTCCACTTCGATGGTCACCGGCATGCCCGAGGTGAGCGGCCCCACGGTGTAGGTGCCGGTGGCCGTGGCCGTAACACTGGGCAGACCACGGTCGTTGGTGATGTTCACACTGCCGGTACTGCCGATCTCGGTGACGTTCACCTCCACGTTGAAGTGGGTCTGATCCACACACACGGTGGTGAAGGTGGCCCGGGGTTGGGTGCAACCATCGTAGCAAGCCACCACGAACTCCCACGCTTCGGTGGAGCCGTAGAAGGGATCCTCATCGGCACAGCTGTGCATGTTATCGGCGGCCAGTTCCAACACCAGGGCATGGTCGGTGGAAGGCGCTCCGGAGGTGATCAAACTGTTGGTGATCCCGGACAGCCAGGTGCCAACATCCTGCGGGATGGCATCGGGGTCGAGGCCATTATAGTAGCGCAGGTGGTCGCCCATACCTAACCCACCCTTCCTGAAGCGGAAGCCGATCTCCTGTCCGCCTTCGCCCTGGTAGGCCCAGTTACGCGATTCGTTGTTGCCATAGCAGTAGGTCACGGTGGTAGGCCCACAGCCCACGGTGGCACAGGGCGCACCGATCATGGTCGGGCTGGCCACATAACACAGGTCGTTATCCGGGTTCTGTACGGTGATGATCACCGACTGCCCCGAGGGGAAAGGCCCCACGGTGTGTTGGCCGATGCTGGTGACCATGGTGGGTGCCACTCCCAAGGTGTTGTCGAGGCGCAAGGTGGGTACACCGCCCATTGTGCCCAGGTTCACCACTACGGAGTACTGGTGGTTGTCGCAATCATCCACCACGCTGAAATTCGCTAAGGGGTCGGTGCAGTTCTTGCAACCCACACGCCACTCGTAGGGCAGGTACCAAGGTTGTGCCTCACAGGCACCGGCACCGGTGACCAACACCACGGTGATCTGGCCGGAAAGAGCCTGAACCGCGACACCCGCGACGTTGGCCCCAGCGGGTGCATTGTACAGGATGTTCCCCTCGGATGGGTCACCTTCGTAGATCCGGAAGATCTCGCCGGAGACGGACCCATGGAAACCACCCTGGAGTTCCATGCGGAGGGTCGAACCGTCCGCAGAGATGTATTTCCAGGTCACCGAATCATCCGCCTGGCTGCAATAGGTCATCTCGAGGGCAGTGCCATCGCACTCCACCATGGCACCGCCGATGGTCCGGAAAGGTGTGGCCATGGACCACGGACCCGGTTCGCCGTCACAGATGCTGCGAATGAAGAAATAGTACTGTGTCAGCGGCTCGAGATCGAAGAAGAACACACCCTCGTCCGAGGTGATGTCCGTTGTCACCACGGCCCCTGTCGGATCATTCTCGGTGGAGACCAGGTATTCATACTGGCCCGATGGGGCCGGTTGCCACGAGGCATAGGCGCCATCGAAGGAGATGTCGGAAATGGATTGAGGCCAGGTGGGGGGTGGGCAAGCAGGGGCCACCCAGCTCCACGTGAGCCCGGTCACCGGCGGGATCCCCGAACCGGCGGGTTGGCCCGGCTGTGCCGTGGTGAACGTACAGGCGGCTTCCGAACTGAGGTTGCTGGTCGCGGGCACGGTGTTGTTCCAATCGTAGAGGAAATCGGGCTCCTCGGCCACGGTCATCCGGCCATTGAAATCGGCGTTGGTTTGCCCGCTGAGGCCGATCTGCGTGGGGAGGTAGCGCCCCAGGGAGGAGACCCAGGTCTGCGGTCCGAAGACCACATCCACCGAGTTGTCGCTCTCGTTCAGGCGGATCTGGAAATTCACCTTGTTCATGGCCACGGTCACATCGTTCCGCAGGCCGAAGTCCTTCCACTGGATCACGCATACCCGGTTCGGCGCCGTGCCGATGGTGGCCATACGAAGCTCCGAAAGCTGGCCTGGTGGGGCCAAGGAGGTCCAGTCGACCATTTGCAGGGAGCTGTTGCCGAAGCCGGCCACGCGATTGCGCTTATAGGTCGGCGATGGTCCGTTGTACCATTGGGTGAAGGGGTCGCCGTTGGGTGTTCCACTCCAGTTGTACACCCATACTGCCTGCAGCCCATCGGTCGATTTCCCGAAGCTGATCCAGCCCCCGTTGGAGATCCCGATCACATCGAACACCTCCCCGTTGAAGGTGAGATCGAATCCGATGGGATACCCAGGACCGATCGCCGGGTTCAGGTAACCGCTCATGGTCACCTGTCCATCGGGGTCATTGAACGGGTTGTTCACCCAGGCTCGGCTATTGTTCACATGTGGCCAGTACGCGGGTACACCAAGGCTCACCCCTCCATCAAGGGCGGTGATCTCATCATAAGTTCCCACCGTCTCGGAGAAGGAGTACAAGGCCACCTGGGCTTGTACCACCACCGGTAGGGCCAGGAGCGCAATGCTCAAGGCACGTCGGATCCGGTCCACGGAAATGTAGTGTTCGCGCATGTTGTGAGAGTTGTACGGTTCGGGTGATCGGGGCATGGTCGCGCAACCACCGAACCATGACAGCATCCTATCGCTGGGCTGAATATCCGGTCGCTGCTGCATGTTATGGGACGTGTTGTCGGGGAATGGTCAGTATGCCACTACGAACGGTTCGCGCAGGCGCCGTTCCGCAGGATCGATGAGTTGGAGGAAGTACATACCCGGCGCAAGGCCATGGAGGGCGATGGACCGATCACCGTGGGTCATCGCTCCGTTCGAGATGATCCGCCCAGCGGCATCGAGGATCATCCACTTCCATGGTGTGCCATCCGCGCCGCGCACCCACAACCGTTCGGTAGCGGGGTTCGGATGCAACACCACCGAAGGTGCCTTGCTCTCGGCTACGGCGGTCGGCTCGGAACAAGGCGACCTGCTGCCCGCCAGCACCAAGGTGTTGGTACCATCCGGATCGAGCCACGCCTTCAGCTTCTGTTGCGCCGTATTCGGGTTGTTGGTCCAGTGGTAGCTCATCTTCCCGAAATAATTGGTCCCGGTGTTGTAGGTGCAGTTGGAGCCGGAACTGCTGCCGGTGAGCGTACCGATCAATACCGGGCCTGCCGTGGGATGCGGTTTGAACACACCACTTCCGCTAGAGCCCACCTCGGTGACCCCATAACCATTCTCGGTAGGGGCCCACTTCAACTTGTAATGGGACATGAGCCCGGACGAGCCCATGGGGTGCCCCGTGGTCAATGTCTGGGTGTAGCTGCTGATGCGCTTGGGGGCGCCGGTCGGGTGATGGATGCACACGCCATCCTCGGAGACCGATGCGATGTTGCGGGCATCCCATCCGGCCCAGAACGGATCGAACGATGCCGGCACCTCGGCCGCGTTGGTACGCAACAACATGAAATCCGATCCGCCCACGCCTTGGTACTGCGGTGCGTAATCATCGCTGTAGGCCTTGAGCTGCGCCCCGGTCATCATTTGACTGGTGCTGTAGGCCCCGCCCGCACAGGTCGCGTACTGGAAATTGAAATAGAACTTGTACTGGTTGAACTGCGCGGTGGTGGAGGTGCGTCCACAGTGCCAGGCGGTGAGGATGTACGGAGCACAGTCCTGACGGACATTGTTCACCAAGGAGCCCGAACACCAGCCACTGCCTTGTGGCGTGATCACGCTGATGCGCACGGTGGCATCGATCTCATCCTCCCAGCCGATGGATTCGGGTACACAGGCCACGTTCACATGACAGGTGCCTTCGCGCGCATGGTCCTCCATCACATCGCGGTAAGCATGGTTCAGCCAAGGGATCCTGAACGTCCCATGGAACGGCGCATCGAGCGGTTCGCGGTATTCAAGGATCCATGCATCACCATTCACCAGCGGGGTCGAATACTCATGGACCCCCTCGGGGAGTTCGATCTCGAAGAAGGGGTGGAGTTCGGTGCCGTCCATGGCGATGACGCGCATACGGGCACCGGGCGGTACGGTCATGCCTTCGATCAGCAACTCCATGGCCTTCGCCCCTGGGGAGGCCACGCCCAAACGGCCGATACGCTCATGATCGGTGATGGACCAGGAACCATCGGCCTCGCTGGATAGATCAATGGCCAACGACCGGGCGTACAAACGCAATTCACCCTCGGCCTCGCGCCGGGCATCATCCTCGGCGATGGCCACCGGATCGAACGCCGCTGCGCGATGAAAGGGCGTATCAGCCATTCCAGTTTGGGCGAAGGAACCGAACGTGGCTCCCATCAGGGCCACCGCGAGCATCGTGCTATGTGGGACGGGTCGCTTCATCGTATCAATGTCACGTGTCCAAAGCCTTGTTTCAGGGGCATCTTGAGGCCCTTGGCGATGTACTTGTACTGGTACACCCCGTTCATCACGGGCTCGCCCTCCTGGGTGCCATCCCAGCGCACCGCAGGGCTGGTGGAGTGGAACATGACCCGACCCCACCGGTCGAACACCCACAGTTCATAGCGGTCCAGCAGCGTCCCTTCGCCACCGAAGCTCTCGTTGACGCCATCGCCGTTGGGGCTGAACGCATTGGGGAAGTACAGCGTGGCCGAGGGCGGGGTGGTCTGCACACTGTCCACCGCCGTGCAACCATCGGGGGTCTCCACGTACAGGTACACCCAGTGCGACTCCACGTCCGCGTACGTGTGTTCCACCACCACCTGGTCCGCCACCTGGGTGCCATCGCCCAGGTCCCACGACAAGGACACCCCCGTGGTCGGGCGGGTTTGGGCCGCGAACCGCCAGTGGCTGTCGCCCAGTTCATCCGCATCGATCCACGCCTGCGCCGGGTACACCGACACCTGCACCGTGTCCGTCACCCGGATGCCGCACGCGTCGGTCACCTCCACCACCACCAGCCGGTCCGTTGTGCCCGCTCGCCAGGTGAGGCTATCGCCCGTGCCGATGCCCGGCCATACGATCACGTTGTTCCCGGCGCCGCCTTCGGCCGCGACCCACAACGGCACCTCTTCACCTGGGCATACGATCGTATCGTTCGCCGCCGTGATCACCAACGGGGCATGGTCCAACACCACCGCCGCGAGGGTGGTGTCCGCCACGTTCCCGCACTCGTCCGTCACCGTCACCGTGAAGTACGCATCATCCATCACGCTCACATCGAGGCTGGGGCCATCGTTGCCACCTGCCCCTGACGGCGACCAGGCGTAGCTGTATGCGCCACCGCCACCGCTCACCGTGAGCACCTGCAACACCATCGGCATGTTCGCGCACAGCACCGTGTCTCCCTCCGCCTGGAGCAGCAACGGTGGTGTGGGGCCGGTGGTCACTTCCACTTCGCCCGTCACCGTTTGCCCGCACTGGTCACTCACTTCGACCGTGTACACCGCATGCACCGCCGCCGGCACGTTCAACACGCTGTCCGTGCCTACCACCGCTCCGCCGTGGCGCCACGTGTAGCTGATCTCACCGCCCCCGCCCGTGATGGAAGCGATCAGGTCCGCCGTGCCCAGACAGGCGATCGCCGTGTCCGGCGTCAGGGTCAGTTCCAGCGGTACGGGAGACGCTTGCGACACCAACACCGAGTCCCGCGCTTCGACACCGCACAGGTCCGTGACCACCGCCACGTAGTACACCGGCGCCAACGGTGCGGGAACCAGCAACGTGCTGTCGGTGCCTTGTTGCGCACCGTTCAACAGCCAGGCATACGTGTAGCCCCCCGAACCCAGCGTGGCGCTCACCTGCAGCTCTGCCTCACCAAGGCACGGGATCGCCGTGTCCGGGGTGATCGTCAGTACCATCGGATCGTACGGCGGCAGCGTGACCCACGCACTGTCGGTCTCCGCTTCCGACCAGCAGTCCTTCACACGCACCCAGAACTGCGTGGTCACCTGAACGTATGCGCTGATGCTCGACGTGGTCTCTCCCGTGCTCCACAGGTACTCGTATCCATCCGGATCCTCACCTCCTCCCGACACCGTCGGGGTCAGCGTAACCGTTGCCGGGCACGTCAGGTCGATGTCCTCCAACTCCACCTCCAGCGGCGGTCGTTGGTCGATCGGGAAGTTGTACGTACGGACCTTCAACCCATTGCACGTGATGATCTTGATCTCCAGATCCTCCAACCCATCGGCATCGACCGGTACGGCGATCGGCACCACCACCATCGTGTCCAGTTGGTTGAAGTGGATGCTGTCGGGCAGCAGCGGCATGTAATCCACCCCGCCCGTGGCACTGCCGTTGGCTTCGATGCGCAACCACTCGTCCAGGTACGTGCCACCGTGGCGGTGGAAACGCAGGTACACGCTGTCGCAATCGTACTCCGTGAGGATCGTGTCCGTCGCCGTGTACGCCACGTTCGGGCCGGGTGCCACCTCCAAGCTGAACCGGTCCGTGCTCGTGAACGAACCTTGCTCCAAATACACGGCGGAGGGGTAATGGCTGTCGCCCACGTTGGCCACGCCCAGTTTGATGTGATAGAGCTGCCCGCATTGCACGGCGGCCGTGGCGGTGAGCACCACTGTAAGGCCGTTGTGCTGGATGTAGTAGGGGTCCGAAGCATAGGGCTCCTGGGTCTGCATCCACCCGCTGAACTGCCCCCCGTTGTACCGGTAGTACGGCGCATTGGCCTGCCAGTTCGGGTCCGCATCGAAGCAGGGCTGGAAGGGACTCAACCAGTCCGGCCCGTTCGCATTGGCAGCGTTCATCAGCCCACTGTTCACCGTGTTGATCGAAACCCGCGTGAGGGAGTTCGGCAGCAAGGCGATGTTCATCGCATTGTTGGTGAAGGGTCCATTGATGTTGGTGGGGATCCCCGGACCGCTGATGAAGAACCCGAACACGTCGTTGTACTGGCTGCACGCCCACGTCTCGTACTCCTCCGAGGTGAACACATAGCGCACACTGATCATGTCGTTGATCGGCACGAAGTCGAACTCCAGAACGGCCTTGTTATAGATGTTGCCCCCCCCGCTCACCTGCCAGTTGGGCCAACCGGTGAGGTGGCTCAGGTCGACATCCGGGGTCTGGATTCCTTGTGAAGCCCCGATCCCACCTCCAGGCACCATCGCCTGGTCATTGGGGCCAGGCAAGTGGGAGTTCGCCACGCTGGTACAGAGGAAGATGCCGCTGTTGAGACCCAGGTTGGTGTTGGTGCCGTTGAACCGGCCCATCTCCGATGGACCCACGCCTGTCGGTGGGACCACTGTACCCGGCGCGCCGTTGAAGGTGACGTTACTGGCGAAGACCCCCGAGCCCATCAACACGTTCTGCACCAAGGTGGCGGGGGGCTGTGTCTGGTTGATGATCAGCTGCCCATGCACGGACACCACCAGACCCAGCGCCAACAACAGCGCCGTGAACAGCCGAGGGGTCCGTGGGTTCCGTTTCATCGCACAAGGGTCACATGGCCGGCCTGGCCTTCCACCTTCGGATCGTCCGGCGTCACCACGAAGTAGTATGTACCATCCGGCAGGCCCGCGCCATCCCAGCCTTGGGCCAGGGCCCGCGTACTGTACACCTCCTGGCCCCAGCGGTTGTACACCACCAGAAGCCCGGGCTCGCCCGTGTAATCCAAGGGCACGAAACGGTCGTTGTGCCCATCGGCGTTCGGGCTGAACACGTTCGGCATGATGATCTGACCTCGGTCGTATACATGGACCACCGACCGTACCGTGTCCACGCAACCCGCAGAGGAGGTCACCACCAACAGCACCGGATAGTCCCCCACCTCCGCCGGGAACGTGGCAGGTACTTCCATCGTCGAGGCCGTGCCCGGTGTAGCCACGCCAAGGTCCCACCACCAGGCGATGATGTCTCCCGTGGAGGTGCTTCCGCTCAAAGCGACCGTGGGGTGTTCAACGTCCGTCGGGTTGGGGGTCGCCGTGATCACCCCATTGAGGTAGCCGGCGACCACCACCGTCACCGTCGTATCCCGTGTACACCCTTCGTCCGTGCGGATCGACAAGGTCACCGGGTAGGTCCCCGGTGCGGTGTACGTGTGCACGCCCAAGGTGTCCGTGGAGCCGGACCCATCCCCGAAGGTCCATGCGACCGTGCTGGTACTGCCCCCGGTGG
>SSGN01000145.1 GCA_008016945.1 Flavobacteriales bacterium | reverse complement strand
CTGGAACACCGCGCGCTGGAAACCCTTTCCGATGGCCGGCTCCAGCTCGCGCAGGCCCTTGCCGTCGAGCACCTGGAAGCTGACGTTGCGCTCGCTCATCATCTTGCGCTCCCAGGCACCCTTCTCGAAGCTCGACTCCTCGCTGTAGACGTGCAGCCAGCCGGTCTCGGCGATCAGCTCGCGCGCGTCGATGGCCTCGGCCAGCTCGAACCAGGCGGCGCGCGAGGCGTCGTTGATGGCGTGCATGGCATCGATGAAGGGCGTCACCCGCGAGGCGCCGCCGTAGTAGACGAAGCGCGCCACCCAGCTCAGCCAGCGCGGCCAGGCGCCGGGATCGAGCTTGAGCGGCGCGTCGCGGTCCAGCAGCATCTTCAGGCCGGTCATCATCACGCCCGGCGTGGACTGCGGCAGCACGTCGCCGATGGAAATCGAGCCGGCGTTGCCGAACGAGGTTTCGTTGCCGAAGCCGTGCGGATCGATCATCAGCACTTCGCGGCCCTGCTCGCGCAGGTGGAAGGCGCAGGAAAGTCCGACGATGCCGCTGCCGATGATGGCAACGTCCGCGGTCCGGGGCGTGGTGAAGGCGTCAGTCACAGCTGCGTATCCGTTGTGGAGACAGGTCGTGGAAATCGAAGCTGAAATCGGTCTCCGGATCGATTGCAGCCATGCGCATTGTCGTTGATCCGCCGGCGTCCGGGGAGAGGTCGAGCCAGGCGTCCGCGCCTTCGGCCCCGGAATCCTCCCAGGCCACCAGCAGACGGCTGCCGGCACGCAGAACCCGGCCGTGCAGGCGCGGCGACTTCCTTGCGCGCCAGCGCACCACGCCCTCTTCGGGGCACAGGCGGATTTCGCCGAACCAGGCGTCGCGGTACACGCCCAGCGTCGCGGCCAGTTCTTCGGGCTTTACCTGCGAACGCTGTGCCGCCTGTGCGCGCGCTTCGGCCGCGCCGGAAGCGGCGCGCCGGGTTTCCAGATCGCGCGCGAATTCGGCGATGCGCGGCGCGCTGTCCGGACGGGTCAGAAGGCGCGACAGCGCGGCCTCCAGCGCCTGCCGCGCCTGCCCGGCCTCGCCGTTGATGAGGAATACATAAGCGCTGCGCGAATCGGGGAACATCGCCAGGGCCGAATACATGCCGTCGAGCGTGCCGGTGTGGCCGGCGCGGAACCGTCCGTTCGCGTCGGACAGGCGGAAGCCGTAGCCGTAGGCGAGGAAGCGGGTGTTTTCCCACTGCCGCTGCAGCGCGCCGATCGGCATGGGCATGTGCGCGGTCCACATCGCGCGGCGCTGTTCGGCCGAGAGCCAGCCCGGCGTGCGTTCCGGGTCGAGCCAGTTGCCCACCCAGGCGAGCAGGTCGTCGAGACTGCAGCGCACCCCGCCAGCGGCAGCCGAGGGGATTTCCGGGATCACTTCCTCATCCGTGTTTCCTGCCACGTTGGCCTTGCCCTCGCGCCGGTGCGGCTGGGCGAGGTTGCCCACCGCATCGCGCGCGAAGGCACCGACCCGGCAGCGCGAAAGCCCGAGCGGCTCGAACACCTCGCGCCGCAGCAGCGCCTCGTAGGAATCCCCGCCCGCGGCCGCGGCCACTTCGCCGGCAACGATATAGAGCAGGTTGTCGTAGGCGTAGGCCGAGCGGAAGCTGGTGGCGGGCTTGAGGTGCGCCAGGCCCGCGAGCACGTCGGCGCGGGAAAAGCCGTTCGGCTCGGGCCAGAGCATGAGGTCGCCCGCGCCCAGGCCCAGGCCGCTGTTGTGGATGAGGAGATCGCGCACCTGGAGGTTGCGCGTCACCCACGGATCGTTCATGCGGAAATCCGGCAGGAACCGCGTCACCGGGTCGTCCCAGGCGAGTTTCCCGGCATCGACCAGCCGCGCCAGCAGCGCGGCGGTCATGGCCTTGGAATTGGAGGCGATCTTGAACAGGGTCTGCGTGTCGATGTCCTCGCCGCTGCCGACCCGGCGCGTGCCGGCGGTGCGCCGATACACGACCTTTCCATCCTCCACGATGCCCAGTGCAAGGCCGGGAAGCTCGTAGTGCGCCATCGTCTCGTCGAACAGGCGGTCGTATTCAGCCGGTGGCACGGCGGACGCGGAAAATGCCGCCAGCGTGCCGAGCAGCAGTCCGCAGATTGTCGGTATTTTATTCATGCTGTCCCTCGCTCCAGCGGCGCGCATTCTCCCGCGGTCATCTCTTCCCAGGTCTGACGCCTGCGAATGAGCTGATAACCGCCCGGTTCCAGCAGCACCTCGGCCGGCAACGGTCTGGAATTGTAGGTCGAAGCCATCGACATGCCGTAGGCGCCCGCACCGCAGAGGACGACCAGATCGCCCTCTTCCACTTCGGCCAGCGCCCTGTCCCGGGCAAAGGTGTCGCCGGTCTCGCACACCGGCCCCACCACGTCGTACACCCGCATCGGGCGATCCTGCGGAACCAGCGACACGATATCGTGCCAGGCCTCGTAAAGGCTTGGCCGAATCAGGTCGTTCATCGCCGCATCCAGCACAAGAAAGCAGCGCGAGCTGCCCTGCTTCACCCGCACCACGCGCGCGAGCAGGTATCCTGCCTCGGCCACCAGCCAGCGGCCCGGTTCGAACACCAGCTCGCCTTCGAATCCATCGAAAGCCGCAAACACCGTGGCCAGATAGTCCGACAGCGCCGGCGGGTGGTCCTGCCCTTCGCGGTAGCACACGCCCAGTCCGCCGCCCACGTCGATGCTGCGCAGCGCGGTGCCGGAAGCGCGCAGTTCGCCTGCAAACACGGCGACGCGCGCCATCGCCTCGCGGATCGGATCGAGCGACAGCAGCTGGGAGCCGATGTGGGCGTGCAGCCCGTCGATGCGCAGCGCCGGCCAGCGCGTCGCCTCGCGGAAGATCGCGCGCGCCGGATCGAGCGCGATGCCGAACTTGTTTTCCGCCTTGCCGGTGGAGATCTTGGCGTGGGTGAGCGCATCCACGTCCGGATTGATACGCAGCGCGACGCAGGCCACTTGCCCGCGCTCTGCAGCCAGCGCATCGAGCAGGCCCAGCTCCTCGCGCGACTCGGCGTTGAAGCGCCCGACGCCTGCCTCCAGCGCCGCCGCGATCTCCATGCGGGTTTTCCCCACGCCGGAAAACACGATGTCGGACGCCCGGAAACCCGCCGCCAGCGCGCGCCTCAGCTCGCCTTCGGAAACGATGTCTGCTCCCAGACCGGCCGCGGCAATGCGCGCAAGCAGGGCGCGATTGGAATTGGCCTTGACCGCATAGCAGACGCGCGCGCGTCGTCCGTGCAAGCCGTCCCGCAGCGCATCGATGCGCGCATCCAGAGCATGGGCGTCATAGGCGTACAGCGGCGTTCCTTCCCGCGCCGCCAGCGCGTGCAGGTCCACGCCCGCCAGCCGGGCGGATCCGGGATCCGCGATGCGTGTATTCATGCAGCCTCCAAAAAAAAGCGGCCCGGGGTGCGCGGGCCGCAAGAGGAGAGAGCCGCCCGTGCGCAACCACGGGCGGTGCAACGCCACCTCAGAAATTGTAGGTGATCACTAGCTGGGCGAAGCGCGGCGACTGCCAGACGGTGCCCTGCCCGAAGTGCGGGCGGACCGTGCCGGGCTGCGACTCGTAGCGCGAATGCACGTTGATGACGGTCTGGCGATTGAGCAGGTTGTAGACCGAGAGCCTCGCCTTGAGGTCGATGCCCTCGACCGGCAGGGTCCAGGTCACGCTGGCGCCCAGATCGTAGACCCACGGCATCCGCCCGAACGCGCCGCGCTCGGACCAGACCAGCTCACGATTGGCCCAGTCGGAACAGTTGGCCACGCACAGCCAGCCCGAACCGCCGCCGCTGTATTCACCCGAACCGCCGGCCACGCGACGGTCGTTGGGCCAGACCACGCCGAACGCCGTGATCGGGCCGCCCGAGCGTGCCGTCAGTGTGCTGCCGAAGCTCCACATCTCGTTGAGCTTGTAGCTGCCGCGCAGCTTGAACTGGTGGCGGTAGTCATTGAACAGCACGCCGTAGCGTTCGTTCACCGCCGGATGGTCGTAGTACTGCACCAGGTTGGTGTCGGCGTAGCCCGTGTCCGAGTTCACCGGGCCTTCCATGTTGCCCTCGGTCTTGGACCACAGGTAGCTGAAGTTGAAGGCCCAGACATCATCCCAGGCGCGATCGAGCTGGAATTCGACCGCCTTGTAGGTGCGGCGCGGCTTCTTGTAGCCCATGATCGCGCCGCTGCCCAGCGCCTGATAGCCGTCCTGCGAAGAATCGAAGGTGACCCAGCTTTCGGTGTCCGGGCACCAAAGCGTGGTGACTTCGCCCGGGTTGATGATCGGCCAGTCGCCCGAATACCAGGGGCAACCCTCGACGTGATTGATGCGCACGTCCTCCACGGAGCGGGTGACTTTGCGGTAGGTCGCATTGACTCCGTACGACCACTCCTGGTTGATGGCCTGCTGGAAGCCGAGGATGTATTCGTCCTGGAACACCTGCTTGAGGTCGCGCGCGACCGCGGTGGCAACATCGTCGGGCGCGGGCGCGTTGCCCTCGGTGTTGACCGGCCCGATCTGCGGGCCCAGGTTGGGCACGAGGTAGGTTTCCCCGGTGTCCGGATGGGTCATCTCGGTCCAGCCGTTGAGCACGTAGTAGGTGTGCTCATCCGTGGTGCCGCCGCCGAAGTAGTCGGTGAGCTTGTTGGTCAGAGGAATGTAGTAGCGCCCCGCGTTGCCGAACAGCTTGGTGCTGCCGTCGCCCTTGATGTCCCAGCTGAAGCCCACGCGCGGGGCGAACATGTCGGAGAAATCGGCCTTGGCGAAGGTGGTGCCGGAAGCCAGCGTGTTGTGGAACTTGTCGGCGCGCACGCCCAGGCTCAGCAGCAGGTCGGGCGTGACGCTCCAGTTGTCTTCGAGATAGAAGGCCTGCGCCTTGGTGGAGACCGGCGCGCCGGTGATGTAGTGGCGCGCATCGACGATCGCGGTGACGCCATCCGGCACCAGTGCGTTGTTCGGCAGCTCGCCGCCGGGCGTTGCGGCCTGCGCCTGGTAGCTCGTGCCGTCGCCCGGATAGACCCGCGAGCTGGTGGAATCCATGATTTCCTGATCGAAGCCGAAGCGCAGCTGGTGGGCGCCGAGCAGCCACTCGAAATCCAGCCGCGCCGCCTCGCGCTCGTCGAAGCGGGAGTTGACGCTGCCGTTGGTCGGGTGACAGCCCACGGTCTGGCCGGGGCGGCCAAAGGCGCTGACATAGTCGCCGGAAAGCGTGACGATGCTGCACGCGCCGTCCAGCGCGCTGTAGCTCAGCGCGCTGCGCTTGTTGATGCCGTACATGGCCTTGGCCGAGAAGTTCTCGGTGAATTGGCCGGTGTAGGTGGCCGACCAGTTCGTGCCGCCCGAACCGGAGATGCCGCTGCCCGAGGAATCGCCCAGGGTGTCGCTGTCCCAGTCGTATTCGTCATAGGCCGTGGTGGTGGCATCGGCCTTGTCGGAGAACGCCAAGAGCTCCAGCAGGTGGTTGTCATTGATGCGCCAGTCGATCTTTCCACCCCAGAAACCGTTGTCGCTGTTGGTTTTCCAGGCTTCGTTGGTGTCGATGTCGGTGGAATTGGCGTCGCGCCACTCGTACATGGCGAAGAAGAACAGGCGGTCCTTCACCAGCGCGCCCGAGGCCCACAGGTTGGTCTTGAAGAAGGGGCTGGCATCGCGGCTGGTGCGGTCGCGCTCGTCGATGGTGCCGTCCTTGTGGAAGTGATCCTCCCTGGACGAGGCCCAGCTGGCCGGTGCCAGCGTGAGCTCCACGCCGGACTGGAACTCGTTGCCGCCCGAGCGCGTCACCGCGTTGATGACGCCGCCGGTGCTGCGGCCGAACTCCGCCGAATAGCCGCCGGTCTTGACCTGGACTTCCTGGAAGAAGGCAAAGGGAACGGTCGAGAAACCCTGGCGCAGGTACGGGTCGGTGACGTTCAGTCCGTTGATGTAGGTTGCATTTTCGGCCACCGAGGCGCCGCCGAAGGTCAGCCCGCCGAAGGTGGCACCCGAGGACACCACGCCGGGCGCCAGCAGCGCCACCGCGCCCAGTCCCTGATCCACCGGCAGCCGCGCGATTTCCTCGCGGGTGATGTTGGTGGCCGATTCGGTCGAGTACACGTCGACGCGGTTGACCACGCGGTTGCCGACCACCTCGATGGTGTCGAGGTTGACGATCTGGCCGCCGTCGCCGAGGTTCACCGTGGTCGTTCCGCCCAGGGCCACGTTCACGGCGATGGGTTCGCCGACCTCCTGGCCGCCGCGCGCCACCTTCAGGGTGTAGTCGCCGATCGGAAGCTGCGACAGGCGGTAGCTGCCGTCGGCGGACACCGTGACGGTGCGGGTGGCACCGGTGGCGGCGTTCACCAGGATGACCTGGTCGCCCGCATTGGCGCGGCCGGCGACCGCGCCCATGGCGCTCTGCGCGAAGGCGGGCGAAACGGCGAGCGTGGAAAGACAGACGCCGAGCGCCAGGCTCAGCACGGACTTGCGCAAACGGGGGGTACGGCTCATGGACTCTCTCCGGAGTGGTTCGTGTCTTCTGGGGGAGGAAGGATCTCGGCGGTGAAGCCGTAGTCCCATTGGTCGAAATACAGGTTGCCGCCGCGCCACTCGGCTTCGCCGCGCTGCGAATCGACGGTTTCGGAACGCCAGTGCTGCTTGGGCGGATCGAAGGGAGCGGAAATCGCGTCGTTGAAGGCGATGCGGTAGGCGTCCAGGCCGCCGAGGTAGAACCAGCGCAGGGAGGGATCGGCGCTGTCGAGTTGGCCGGTAGTCACGTCCATCGGCACCCAGCCGTAGGGCGCCAGGTACACCTGCCCCCAGTCGTGCAGGTTGGCGTAGCCCACGTCGTTGTCCGAGTACGTCCAGCCGGACTGCCAGCGCGCCGGGATGCCGTTGAGGCGCAGCAGCGCGATCAGCAGCAGGGTCTGCTGGCCGCAGTCGGCGTGGCCGGCGTGGAGCGCGTAGTCGCTGATGTTGCGGATCGTCGAATACTCGCGCGCGCCGGCCCAGGGGATCTCGTCCACCGCGGCAAAGAGCTTCTGCACGATGGCGTAGGGGCGCGTTTCCCCGCCCAGCACGCGCGCCGAGAACAGCCGCAGCGCGTCGGTGAACACGATGTGCGGCGGTTCTTCAGCAAGGAAGCGAGCCAGCGCCGGATCAGCCGGTGCGACCTCGACCTGCGCCGAGTCGATCTCCACGCGCTGGGCCGAAACCGTGATCTCGTAGCGGATCGAAAACCGCGTCGGCTCGCCGGCGACGGCGGGTTTTTCCAGATACACCGTGCGCTGCATCGCGCTCTCGGGAGCGATGCGGTGCGCCGCCGGTTCGCTGCCGAGGAACACGAGGTGCTCCTGCTGGCCGGGGATGAGGCGCGGATAGGGAATCCAGGCGCGCACCGTTTCCCCGGCCGGCACCGCGTCCGGATTCACGGTGAGGCTCTGGCTGATGCGGATCCGGCGCGGTGCCACGAACCGCTCACCGCTGGAAGCTGCGGCGGCGAGCACTTCGGCATGGTGCGGATGCTGGCGTTCGTAGGGGCCATCGTTGAAGGGGGCCGCCGGATCGGGACGCAGCGCGCGCGCCTCGGCGCTGATGCGGAAAAGGTTGTAGGGCGCGCGATTGAAGTATCGGACTTCTCCATCGATCCGCAGGGATTCGATCAGCCCCTGCGCATCGAACGCGTCGAATTGCGCCTCGGTCAGCGCCGGCGCGATGCCTCGCGCGCGGGCGAGCGCCTCGACGCGGTCAAGGCCGAAGTCCATGCGGATGCGGCGCATGCGTTCGCGCTCGAATTCGAGCGCCTCGCGCAGCGCAGGGGAAAGCGCGGGGTCGGAATGGGCGCGCGCGATCGCAGCGTCGGCGCGGGAAAAGCGGCCGGCATCCGCATCGAGGACAACCGCCTGCAGCAGGTCTTCGCCGCGAACCGCGGCGCCGGCGCAGGCGGCCAGCGACAGGGCAAGCCCGAGCGCAGCCGCGCCACCCGGATGCGGGCGGCGGGCGCGTTGCGCGTGCTTGCGGCGGCACCATGGCATGACTGGACTTCCCTCCCCTTCGCTGCCGCACGCGCCGGCCCGTGCAGGCGCGGCTCGGACGAGCATTCACCGGATGTTTAACATGCAGCGGAGGCGTCGTCAATAAATTATTCCTTGTTGCGATTTGTTTCGAAACATCTATTCTTCAAGAGACGCGCACCAGCTTCCGCACTGCACGGCAAAGCCGCCACTGGACGAGGTGAGATCCGCATGAGAGCCCCCCCTCTGCTCCCCCGATGTGCCGCCGCGCACGCTGCAGAACGCTGCGCGCGCGCCGGGCTGCTGGCGCTGCTTGTGCTGCTGTCGGCCTGCGCCACGACTCCGTCGCAGCGTGCGCATCCGGCTGCCGCCGGTACCGACCCCAGCGGAATTCCCGGCATCACCGCGGCGCGGCTGACGCCCGCCCACTGGATCGCGCGTCTCGATGCGCCCGATGCAACGGTGCTCGATGCGGCGCAGATCCAGGCGCAGAACGCGCGCCTGCTGGCGCAGGATCCGAGCGTGTTCGATCTGTCCTCCCTGCCCGAAACGCTTGCCGGAAGCGAGGTTCGCCGCCGGATCGAAGCCCTGTCCGCGCCGCCTGCGCGCGCGCTCTACGACGTGCAGGGCCAGGAAATTCAGGCCACTCGCATTCACGAACTGAGGGACGCACTGGCGCTCGATCAAATCCACTCCGAAGTCGCGCCGCGCTTCGGTCTGGTCACCCGTCGCGCCGACCTGCGCAGCTTTCCCACCGGCCAGCGCGTGTTCTCGCGCCCCGGCGACACCGACATCGATCGATTCCAGGAATCGGAGCTGTTTCCCGGCACGCCGGTGGCGGTGCTGCACGAAAGCCGCGACGGGCGCTGGTGGTTCGTGGTGAGCCGGAGGTATTCGGCCTGGATCGAGGCCGACCACGTCGCCTTGGGAGGACGCGGCGAGGTACTGGGCTTTGCCGCACAGCCGCCGTACCTGGTGGTGACCGGCGCCGACGTGCGCACGGTGTTCACGCCCGAGGCGCCGCAGGTGTCCGATCTTTCGCTCGACATGGGCCTGCGCCTCCCGCTGATCGCCGACTGGCCGCAGGAAAAGCCGGTGAACGGCCAGTTCGCCTATGCCAGCCACGTCGTCGCCCTGCCCGCGCGCGACGCCGCCGGCGCGCTGGAGTTCGTGCCGGCGCTGGTGCCGCGCAGCGCCGACGTGCGCACCGGCTACCTGCCGCTGACCCGCGCCAACCTCATCACCCAGGCCTTCAAGTTCCTCGGCGAACGCTACGGCTGGGGCCATGCCTACAACGGCCGCGATTGCAGCGGCTTCGT
>SSGN01000153.1 GCA_008016945.1 Flavobacteriales bacterium | reverse complement strand
GTAAGCGCACCGGGCAGGTGCTGCTTGATCCAGCGCACGGCCTCGATGAAGTCGATGGCGTAGCGGTCGTGCTCGGCCATGCCGGTGGCCACGGTGAGGATGTTCGCATCGATGATGATGTCGTGCGGCGCGAAGCCGGCCTTCTGCGTGAGCAGGTCGTAGCTCCGTTGCGCGATGGCGATGCGGCGCTCGAAGTTGTCGGCCTGACCCTGCTCGTCGAAGCACATCACCACGGTGGCGGCGCCGAGGCGGTGGATGATCTTCGCCTGCCGCAGGAACTCGGCCTCCCCTTCCTTCAGGCTGATGCTGTTGGCGATGCCCTTGCCTTGCAGGCATTTCAGGCCCGCCTCGATCACGCTGAACTTGCTGCTGTCCACCATCACCGGCACGCGCGCGATGTCGGGCTCGGCGGCGATGAGGTTGAGGAACTTGCGCATGGCCTCCACGCCATCGATCATGCCCTCATCGAGGTTCACGTCGATCACCTGCGCGCCGTTCTCCACCTGCTGGCGGGCCACGCTCACGGCCTCGTCGTAGTTGCCGTTCTTGATCAGCTTGCGGAAGGCCGCGCTGCCCGTGACGTTGGTGCGTTCGCCGATGTTGACGAAGTTGGAACCCGGGAAGATGCGGAGGGGTTCGAGGCCGGAGTATGTTGGAATGCTCATACTTGAACTTGATGACTAATTCCTGATTCCTGATTGCTAATTCCTGATTGCGATCGCACAGGGCAATCAGGAATTAGCAATCAGGAATTGATCGCAATTGTTTCCGTCGTCCGGGGTTGATGCTTCTTCGCTTCAGCCGCCAGCGCCGCGATATGCTCCGGCGTGGTGCCGCAGCAGCCGCCCACCACGTTCACCCAGCCGTTGGCCATGAACTCGCCCACGAGGCGCGCGGTGACATCGGGGGTTTCGCGGTACTCGCCCATCTGGTCGGGCAGGCCGGCGTTGGGGTAGATGCTCACGCGGCAGGGGCTCTGCTCGGCGATCACTTCCAGGTAGGGACGCATCTGGGCCGCGCCCAGCGCGCAGTTGAGGCCCATGCTGAAGAGCGGCACGTGCTGCATGCTGATCAGGAAGGCCTCGATGGTCTGGCCGCTGAGGGTGCGCCCGCTGGCGTCGGTGATGGTGACGCTGCACATGAGCGGCACACGATGGCCCCGCGCCTCGAACACCTCGTCGATGGCGTAGAACGCGGCCTTGGCGTTGAGCGTGTCGAAGATGGTCTCCACGAGCAGGATGTCCACGTCGGCATCCAGCATGGCCTCCACCTGTTCCTTGTAGGCGGCCACGAGTTGGTCGAAGGTAACGGCACGGAAGCCGGGGTCGTTCACATCGGGGCTGAGCGAGGCGGTCTTGTTCATGGGCCCGATGGCACCGGCCACGAAGCGCGGTTTCGCGGGATCCATCGCGGTGTACTTGGCGCAAGCTTCCTTGGCGAGGCGCACGGAGGCCAGGTTCAGCTCCCGCGCGAGGTGGCTGCATTCGTGTTCGGCCTGCGCGATGCTTGTCGCAGAGAAGGTGTTGGTCTCGATGATGTCGGCACCGGCTTCGAGGTATTGCTCGTGGATCTTGCGGATCGCGTCGGGCCGCGAGAGCGAGAGCAGTTCGTTGTTGCCCTTGAGCAGGATCTTGTGGTCCTCCATACCTGGTGGATGGAAGTCCTCCTCGGTGAGGCCGAGGCGCTGGATCATGGTGCCCATGGCGCCGTCGAGGACGAGGATGCGTTCTTGGGCGAGGCGTTCGAGTGTGGTCATCGGTTCATATATGTACGTGCTTTCCGGTCGCTCTAAACGAGAAGAAGAGAGGAAGTGAGGAGGAGAAGAGGTGAGAACGAGTTCGTTTGCTCTTCACTTCTTCTCTTCCTCACCTCGTCACCTCATCACACCTTCACCAGAAAGACAAAAGCCCCACCCGATGATCCGGATGAGGCTGCACTGTTCCCGAAGGGGTGTCGCGACCTGATCACGGCTCATCTTTCCCCGGAAAGATCCGGAGCTGGATTTAGCACCTACCCGATGGTCTCCCATCGGACGGTTGCCAAGGCTTCACAGGGCCAGTCCCTCTGCCTTTCTGGATAAGCGATGGAAAGAACGCGGTGCGAAGATAGGAGCACAACGCCCTTCCCATACCAAGGACGCCCGTTCAGCCCCTCAACTGCTGGAAGCGACCGGTGCGTGTATCGGTGAACACCAGCGCGATCAGCACATCCTCCCTGACCACATAGAACAGCCTGACCTGCCGGGCCACCGGAATGCTCCGGATGCTGAGATCAGGCACTTACACGACACCGCCATTGGGGAATTCCTCCAAGAACGCAATGGTCTCCACCACATCCGATGCGAACGCGTCCGCCACACGAACGCCCCACTCCTTCTCAAGAAAGTCCGAGATCGCTCGGAAACTGGTCTCGGCCTCTGGTGTCCAGCGTGCGCACAGGCTCATCCCCTCCGCGCTATCACCTCTTCGGTACTGGATAGCTTGCGGGAATCCATGGCCGTGGAATAGGCCTTCAGCACACGCTCCCGCTCCGTCTCGGACAAGGTTGCCCACACGCCCTCCCCTTTGCCCTCACCAGAATCGGCCAAGAGATCATGCACGCGTTGCAGCAATTCCTCGCTCTTCAACGAATCGATCAAGGCGTGAAGGCGAGAGCGCAGTTCCAAAGAGGTCATGCGAGTGTGACGTTGTCGTGTAAAGACAAGGCCCTTCCCTACCGCCCCCCACCGATGTGCTTCTCCAGCCACCCGAACACCTCCTTGTGCCATTGCATGGAGTTCTGCGGCTTCAGCACCCAGTGGTTCTCGTCGGGGAAGCGCAGGTATTTGCTTTCGATGCCTTTGGCCTGGCAGGCGGTGAAGCTGCCGATGCCTTGCTCCAGGGGCACCCGGAAGTCCTTGTCGCCATGGATCACCAACAGGGGTACACGCCAGTTCGGTGCGTGCAGCATGGGGTTGAAGATGTCGTACTCGGCGGGCTGACTGAAGACATCGGTTCCGTTCTCCCAGTTGGTGAACCAGAGTTCTTCCGTGGCGTAGCCCATCATGCGGGTGTCGAAGATGCCGCAGTGCGACACGAGGGCTTTGAAGGGCTGGTTCCACACCCCGGCGATCCAGTTGATCATGAAGCCTCCGTAGCTGGCCCCCAGCGCCGCCACGTTGTTGCCATCGAGAAAGGCGTACTTGCCCAGGGCGAAGGCGAGCCCTTTCTGCAGATCCTCCAGCGGACGGTCGCCCCAATGTTGGTTGATGGCGTCGGTGAAGGCCTGGCCGTAGCCGGTGCTGCCATGGAAGTCGATCATCACCACCGCGTAGCCCTGGCCCGCGTAGGTCTGGGCGTTCCAGCGATAACTCCAGATCTCGCCGAAGCTGCCCTGCGGTCCGCCGTGGATCAGGAAGGCCACGGGGTACTTCTTTCCTTCCTCGTAGTTCGCCGGCTTCAGCACGTAGCCGTACACCGTTTCGTTGTTCCATCCGCTGAAGCTGAACTGCTCGTAGGCTCCGAGCGCCTTGTCCTTCAGCGAAGCGTTCACCTGGGTGAGTACGGTGGCGCTTGCGTCGATCATCCTCGCCTTGGGCGCGCTGGCGTACAGCTGGGCCGGTCCATGCAGTCCGCTCTTCTGGAACACGAAGCCCTTGGGTGTTTCTGCGAAGGCATCCAGGTGGCCATCGGTGCTGATCGCCGTTACGGTGCTGGTCTTGATATCGATGCGGAAAAGGCGGTGCTTGCCGATGTCGTCGGCGGTGACGAGCAGGCTTTTCCCATCGCGGCTCCAGGCGAGGCCGGCCGCGCTACGGTCCCAGGCCCGTGCCACATCGGAGACCGTGCCGGTGGCCAGGTCCATCACCTTCAGCTGGAAGCGATCGGCCTCGTAGCCGGGGCGTGCCATGGCCTTGTAGGCGAGCTTGGTGCCGTCGGGCGAGATCACGGGTGCCGCGTCCCATGCGGGGTTTGCGGCCGTGATGTTCTTCGGTGCGCCACCGGTCACCGGTACGCTGTAGAGATCGAAGTTGGTGCTCCACGGCTCGTTCCTTCCCGCCACGCGTGCACTGAAGAACACGGTACGGCCGTCCTTGCTGATGGTGAAGTCCTCGTTGCCGCCGAAGGGCATGGTGGGGCAGTCGCCGTCGAAGCCGGGCATCAAGGGCACGGGTTGGGCGTTGGGTTCTTTCAGCGGTACGTAGTAGAGGTGGTTCCGTGTGCCGTCCTTCCACGTGTCCCAGTGGCGCAGGAACAGGCGGTCATGCACCTGGCCGGTGCTCTTCACTTCTTCCTGTGCTTTCATGCGCGCCAGGGTGCAGCCGATGGCGTTCGCACCACATTCGGGGAACACGGACAGGGCCACGACCACACCGGAGCCATCCGGTGCCACGCGGTAGGTCTGCACATCCAGCGGGAGGCGCGTTACCTGCGAGGCGCTGGCGCCTTGCGCGTCGGCCTTCCACACCTGCGTGGTGCCACCCTCTCCGCGGCCGCTGAGGAAATAGAAGCCGCTGCCATCGGCGGCCCATTGCACATCGTGCGCACCACCCTCGCCCGCAGGCAGCTTCACCTCGGGCTTCGTCAGGTCCTTCAGGTCTTTCATCCACAGGCTGTTCACCCCGCGGTTCTGCTCCATGTCGGTGGCGCGCACGTTGAACAGCGCGGTGGTGCCGGCAGGGTCCACGGCCAGACCACTGATGCGGTCGAGCATCAGCATGTCCTGGTAGGTGAAGGGCGACTTGGTCTGGGCGGTGGTGGATATCGCCGCGAACAAGGCGGCGGCGAGCGAGGCGGTTCGGAAGCGGTGCGACATGGTCTGCGATACGGTGTTCAGGGCGAAGGTCGGAAGTTCTGCAGGATCCCGGCGGTGATGCGGTGACCGTGCGTTGGTCGGGAGGGGATCTACCTTTGCGCGATGTCCAGCACGCCGGTCTCCACCATGCGTCCACGGCCATTCCGGAGCTGGGGGCTTGACCTTCCGTCGCCGTTGATGATCGCCGGGCCATGCAGCGCGGAGTCCGAAGCACAGGTGATGGCCACGGCACAAGGGCTTGCGGCCACCGGTTCGGTGCATGTGTTCCGGGCGGGTGTCTGGAAGCCACGGACACGCCCTGGAGCGTTCGAAGGTGTTGGTGAGGCCGCGTTGCCATGGCTGCGCAGGGTGAAGGCGGAGACCGGCCTGCGCACCATGGTGGAGGTGGCCACGGCCGACCATGTGGAAGCCGCTTTGCGGGGCGGGGTGGACATGCTCTGGATCGGGGCGCGTACCACGCCGAATCCGTTCAGTGTGCAAGCCGTGGCCGATGCCTTGCGCGGGGTGGATGTGCCGGTGTTCGTCAAGAACCCGATCAACCCCGACCTACAACTCTGGATCGGAGCCTTGGAACGCCTGGACCGCACGGGGGTTCGTCGGTTGGCGGCCATCCACAGGGGGTTCTCGTGGTTCGAACGGACCACCTACCGGAACAACCCGATGTGGGAGTTCCCCATCCGCCTCAAGGCCGCCTTCCCGGAGCTGGAGATCATCGGTGATCCCAGCCATATCAGCGGCCAACGCGAGGGTCTGGAAGGTGTTGCGCAGCAGGCCATGGACCTTGGGTTCAGTGGGCTGATGGTGGAGGTGCACGCCGATCCCACGACCGCCTTGAGCGACGCCGAGCAGCAGTTGACCCCGGCGGCCTATGGCGACCTGGTGCAGCGGCTGATCTTTCGAAAGGCCAGGCCCACGGTGGGCATGCGCGATCGGCTCGCGGAGCTCCGCGAGATGATCGATCGGATCGATGAGGAGATCGCCCAGAAACTGGGGGCGCGGATGGATATCGCTGCGCGCATCGGCGACCATAAGCGCGAGCATAAGGTGGCCATCCTGCAACCCGAGCGCTGGGAGTGGATCATGGAACGCCAACTGCGGCTCGCGGCACAACTGGGCCTCAGCGAGGCCTTCGTGCAGGGGTTCATGGATGCCGTGCACCGCGAGAGCATCCGCCGCCAGACCATGACCGACCCGGCCGAGGTCCTCCCCGAACCATCAGGATCGCAAGACAACGGGTCGGAAGGGCTGGTGGGCTGATCCCCGGCCCTCTATCTTCGGCCTGGTGAAACGTTCTTTCACCGATCCACGTTCCATCCCTCCGATATGCGAAAACAATACGTGCTTCTTTGCCTGATGTCCCTGTCGGCCTCGTCCGCTTGGGCGCAACTGAGTTTCACCAACGCCTCGGCGCGCAAGAGCGCCATCACCGCCAGCGGTGGTTGCATGGGGGTGGTGGATATGAACGGGGATGGCCTCGACGACCTGGCCATCCTGCACAATTCACGGGTGTTGCACGTGGATTACCAGAATCCCGACGGCAGCTTCACCATGCATGATTATGGCTCGATGAGCAATGCCGCCCAATGGGGCTGGGCCATTGCCGACATCGACAACGATGGCCACAAGGACGTGGTGAGCGGTGGCAACTACGACGGCACGCACTACATGCGGATCTCGGGCATCGGAACCGGGGTGCTGAACCAGTTGACCGGCCCGTCCATCTACCAACAGGCCATGAGCATCGGCGACATCAACAACGATCGGGCCTTGGACGTGTTCGCCTGCAACGACGTGGGGCCGAACAACGTGTGGCTCGCCGATGTCAACGGCGACCTGAACTTGAACACGACGCACTTCAACTGGGCCACCAACCCGAGCTCGGACATGAGCGGCAACTACGGCAGCTGCTTCACCGATTTCGATAGCGATGGCGACTTGGACCTGTACATCGCCAAGTGCCGCCAGGGAGTGAACAACTCCAGCGACCCACGGCGGTGGAACCGGTTGTTCGTGAACGACGGGTCCAATGCTTTTGCGGATCAGGCGGCGGCCTATGGCCTGGAGATCAGGAACCAGACGTGGACGGCCGACTTCGGCGATTATGACAACGATGGCGACCTCGACATGGTGGCCACCAACCACGATGCCACCATCCAACTGTTCGAGAACGTGGACAACACCACCTTCGTGGATGTCACCGCGGGCTGTGGCATGGAGTACACGGGCTTCTTCCTACAGAGCAAGTTCGTGGACTTCGATAACGATGGATTCCTGGATGTCCTCATCGCCGGTGGTGTGGAGTACTTCTTCAAGGGGAACGGCGACGGCACCTTCACCCCGATCAGTGGTCTTTTCCCCGCAGGCCGGGCCATGCACAGCTTCGCCACCGGCGACCTGAACAACGACGGGTTCACCGATGTGTTCGCCAATTACGGTACCGGGTACGTGACCACCGATGCCAACCAGCCCGACCGGTTGTGGCTGAACGATGGCAACGACAACCACTGGCTCACGGTACGCCTTCAAGGGACCATCAGCAATCGCGATGCGGTGGGCGCGCAGGTGCGGATCACCGGCCCCTGGGGCACCCAAGTGCGCGAGGTGAAGGCCGGTGAGAGCTACGGCATGGTGACCACCTTCGCTTGCAGCTTCGGCCTGGGCGAACATTCCACGATACCAACGCTCACCGTTCGCTGGCCCAGCGGCTTGGAGGAGACCTTCGAGGACCTGAACGTGGACCAAGCGATCACCATCGTGGAGAACACGTGCATCAGCCCTGTGGCCAGCATCAGTCCGGTGGGTGCGCCGGTGTTGTGCACAGGTGGCGCACCCGTGGTGCTGAGCGTGAACGAAGCGGGTTCGTTCCTGTGGAACACCGGGGCCACCACCCAGGAGATCACGGTGGAACAGCCTGGCGTGTATTCGGTGGTGATCGACGATGGCTCCGGATGCACCGGCTCGGCGAGCATCAATGTGCCCTTGGATCCGGACGAGACCCCCACGGTGTCGGTGATCGGCGATGTGCACGGTTGCGAAGGCAACCCTGTGGAGCTGACCTCTTCCGAGGCGGATGGATACACCTGGAGCGATGGCTTGGGAGCCACCCGTACCATCGAGGTGACCACCTCGGGAACGTATACCGTATCAGTGCCGGGAGCCTGCGGAACCTTCATCAGTGCACCGGTGGTGCTCGACCTGTTCGCCGCACCGGACGCTCCGCTGGCCGATGATGTGATGACCGGAGTGAACAGCAGCGCCGAACTCTATGCGGAGGGCGATGGCATCCAGTGGTACGATGTGGCGGTGGGTGGTACAGCGATCGCCACCGGTAACACGTTCGTGACCCCTGAGCTTTCCTCCGACGCGACCTACTGGGCCTCCGCGAGCATGACCCACGGTGGTGATGTGGCCTACGGCGGTCGCCCGAACAAGTCGAACAGCGGTGTGTACCAGACCAACACCGACTATTACCAAGTGTTCACCGCCTATGAGGATATGGTCATCCGCAGCGTGAAGGTGTACGCCAACAGTACCGGCGAACGCACCATCGCGGTGATCGACCGGAACACCGGGGCCACGATCGCCATGGGAACCTTCGAGATCCCTACCGGTGAGCAGCGCGTGGAACTGAACTTCAGCGTTCCCGCAGGTGGACCGTACGGCTTGCGCTGTGTGGGCGGCAGCCCGGGCCTGTGGCGCGATGGTCTGGGCAGCAACCCCGCGTACCCCTATGCCCTGGGCACCTTGGGTAGCATGACCAGCAGTTCCGTTACCGGGGCCAACGCCACGGCGTACTACTACTTCTTCTACGACCTCGAGGTGGCCAGCCCCAGCATCACCTGCGAGGGTTCCCGCACCGAAGTGAATGTGAACATCGGTCCCACCACGATCGCCGATGGTGTTGGAACGCAGGGCCATCGGCTCTGGCCGAACCCCTCCCATGGCACGGTGAACATCGCCATGGGGGAGGACGAGGTGGCGCTTGAACTGGATGTGTTCGATGTTTCGGGCCGCCAGGTATACACCACCAGCTTGAAGAGCGATCACGGCCTGGCCGTGGTGGACCTCAGCCATCTGGCCGCTGGTGATTACACCCTTGCGCTACAGCACACCGGCGGACGTCGGGTCACACGGTTGGTGCTCCAATAAACGAGTACGCCTTTTCGAACGCCCGTGGTACCGCGTACCACGGGCGTTCGCTCTTTCAGGGTGCCGTATCCCTTGGTCCGGCTTCGGCGTACAAGGGCGTCATACACCATCACCATGCGCATACACTCAACGTTCTTGTTGGTTCTAACGGCTGTCGTGTTCGCCTCCTGTGCCAAGGTGGGCAAGGAGGTCGCCGAAGAGATCGGCCTTGTTCCCGAAACCTGCGGCTCCGATGGGGCGCGCATCCAGGTGGACCTCGACGGCACTTCGTTCTGTGCCGACGCCAACATCACCGCCGTATCCGATGGCACCAGTGCGAGCATCAGCGGGGTGAGCTTGCTGGGCAACACCTTCACCATCCAGGTCGATAGTATCGCCACCGGGACACAGCGGATCTCCGAGGCGTCGAACGCGGTCCTTTTCTTGAACGCCGGTACACCCTACGTTTCCATCGGCGATAGTGCGGGCTGGCTCGTGATCGATGGCTATGATGCCGGCACACGTCGCCTGAGGGCACATTTCCAGGCCCGTGTCCACAACGAAATGAATGGTCAGACCAAGACCCTGGCCGGTTCGGTGGACGTGTCCTGTGGGTCCGTTGAATGATCGGGTCGCGATACCAGGGCTCGGAACGCCGGTTGGATAAGGTCGCCTACTTGAGCGGGTGTACCTTGCGCCGGTGATCGACACGGCGGACAACAGCGCTACGAACGGCTTCATCACCGTGATCGGTGCGGGAGGAACGGGCTGTGCCCTGCTTCCACTCGTTGCGGCCATGTCCGTTCCGGCCATCACCGTGGTCGATGGTGATACCGTGGAGGCGAAGAACCTTGTACGACAGCTCTTGTACACCACGGACGATGTGGGCCGCGCCAAGGTGGTGGCTGCGGTGGAGCGGCTACGGGCCATGCGCCACGCGGTGCGCTGGACCGCCGAGCACCGTTTCGTGGATGCGCACAACATCGAGGGGCTGCTTGCGGGCAGCGCGGTGGTGGCCGACTGCACCGACGACCTCGCGGCACGTGGGTTGATCGAGCGTACCTGCCGGTCGCTACGGATCCCGTTGGTGAGCGGTGCGGTCCATGGTCACCAGGTACAGGTGATCACCTGGCATGGCCTGGCGCAACAGGGGAGGGGGCATGGCTTCTTCCACGGCCGCACGTCGGAGGAACAGCTGGCGTGCGATATGCGTGAGGTGCCCGCTGCGGTCACCACGATCACCGCCTCGCTCATGGCATTGCGGATCACCGATCTGCTCCGCGGTGGCGATGGCCTGGCCGGGGTGATGGACCTGGTGGACTGCACGCACGGACGTTGGCTTCGGCTTCTGGGTCCCGAGGCCGGGGAGTTCATGGACACACCCATCGACCGCGACCATCACGCATGAACGAGGCATCCATCGCACTGTTGTTGGCCGTGGTGGCCTTCCTCTACGCCAGCGTGGGCCATGGCGGGGCCAGCGGCTACATCGCGGTGATGACGCTGCTGGGCTTCGCCCCGGAAATGGTGCGTCCCACGGCATTGTTGCTCAATCTCTTCGTGAGCGCCATGGCGTTCGCGCAGTTCACCTGGGCCGGTCACTTCCGCATGGGGCTTTTCTGGCCGTTCGCGGTGGCCTCCATGCCCATGGCCTGGCTGGGGGCACGTATCCAACTGGATGTGGTGGTGTACAAACGTGTTCTGGCGGTATGCCTCGCGGTGGCGGTGGCCCGGCTCCTGGGCCTTTTCGGTGGCGGTGACGAGCGTAAGGCGCCACCGCACCTGTTCGTTGCCCTGGCCATCGGTGCCGTGCTCGGCCTGATCTCCGGCATGATCGGGATCGGGGGCGGGGTGCTGCTCAGCCCGCTGTTGCTCGTGTTCGGATGGAGCACCGCCAAGGAGAGCGCGGCCATCAGTGCGGCGTTCATCTTCGTCAACAGTGCCGCAGGCCTGGTCAGCATGGCGGTGAGCAAGGGGCTGGGCATGTTCGGTCCGGACCATTTCATCTGGATCGCCGCGGCGCTGGCGGGCGGCTCGCTCGGTGCCTACGTGGGCGCCCGCCGCTTCACCCAGCTGCGGTTGCGTCAGGTCTTGGCCGTGGTGTTGTTGTTCGCATCGTTCAAGTTGTTCATCGCATGATCGGTGTGGAGGAAGCCAAGCGGCGGATGATGGCCGAGGTCGTTGTCCGGCCGACGGAGCGGCGTGCACTGATCCGTGCCTTGGGCCACGTGGTGTGCGAAGCGATCCGCTCCCCCGATCATTATCCGCGTTTCGATGTCACCGCGGTGGATGGTTATGCGGTGGGCTCGGTGGAAGGTCCGTGGACGGTGATCGGGGCGCTGGCCGCTGGGGAGGTGGCATCCACGCCGGTCATGCCCGGAGAGGCCGTGCGGATCTTCACGGGGGCCATGGTGCCCCAGGGTACGGTGGCCGTGTTGATGCAGGAGTACTGCATCCGCGAACAGGGAACACTACGACATACGGCCGCTGGGCTCAACGCCGGCGCGAACATCCGGCGCGAAGGGGAGAGCGTGCGAAAGGGCGAGGTGGTGGTGGAGGCGGGCTCGGTGCTTTCGGTAGCGGCGATCGGCGCTCTGGCATCGTGCGGGGTGCGGGAGGTGTGCACCACCAGTAAGCCGCATGTGGCCGTGTTACGTACCGGAGGGGAGTTCATCGAGTTGGGAAAGGACACCACCGGCCGCATCCACAGCAGCAACGAGCACATGCTGGAGGCGGCGCTCCGCGTGGAAGGCTGCACGGCCGAGGTCCATACCGCCCATGATGAGGAGGAAGCGCTGGTGGAAGCGATACAGCAGGCCGCGGCACACGGCGATGTGTTGATCACCACGGGCGGCGTGTCCGTGGGCGACCATGATCTGCTGCCCGCGGTAATGAAGAAGCTCGGTGCGACCATTCATTTCCATGGCGTGGCGCAGAAGCCCGGCAAGCCCATGTTGTTCGCCACCGTTCTCGGGAGACCGGTGTTCGCGCTGCCCGGCAATCCACGTGCGGTGCTGGTGCTCTATCACGAGTACGTATTGCCTTTCCTGCGTGCCGTACAAGGTGTACCCGCCCCGTTCCTTCGCGAAGAGGAGCTACCCTTGGCCGCTCCGTTGGAGGTGAAGGGCCAGCGCGCGGAGTTCCGTGCGGGGCTGGTGCGGGGCGTGCGTGTGGAGCTGCTGGCGGACGAAGGCTCGCACATGCTGCGCACCTTGTTGGTGGCCAACGCATTGGTGTACCTGCCTGCGGACCGGCGGTCGTGGGCGGCCGGTGATCCGGTGATCGTTCATCATCTACCCTGAGGCGCCTCCCTTTGACATGAACGACCTTGGATGGACCGGAGTGGTGCTGGCCGGTGGCCGAAGCAGTCGTATGGGGCGCGACAAGGCGCTGATCGAGCATGGTGGCGGAACGCTCATCACCAATGCCGTGGAACGGCTTCGCCCGCATGTGGATGAACTGCTCATCATCGGTGATCCGTACCGCTACGCGCACGTGGGTCCGCTGGTGATCGCCGACGACCGTGCGGGCCTGGGGCCGCTGGGGGGCATCGTCACCGCCTTGCGTTACGCGTGGAACGATCGCCTCATCGTGTTGGCGTGCGACATGCCCGATGTTCCCGGCCGGTTGATCGAGTTGCTCAAGCGCCTGCACGATACCGACCATGATGCCGTGGTGCCCCAGTGCGATGGGCACCTGCAACCCCTGGTGGCCATGTACCATCGGCGCTGCCGGAAGGTGTTCGAGGAGAGGCTGTGGGCGGAACGCCTCAAGCTGTCCGATGCCATAGAGGCCGTACACACCCGGTACGTGCAGGTATGCCCCGGGGAGGAGGGCTGGCCCGAGGGCACCTTCCGCAACCTCAATACACCGGAGGACCTGTAGTGCGCGGGAAAGCCATGGAGCCCCGGGCCACACTCGCCCGATGCGCAATAGCTTTGACCCACCATCGACCCAACGTCCTCGAACCGATATCCATGCGGATCCTGCTCTTCGGAATGATCGCGGAACGCGCCGGCGCCAACGAGGTGCAGGTGGATGCCACCACCGTGGCCGCGCTGCGGGAAGCGCTCATCGGCCGCATCCCTGGGCTCACCGGCATGCGCTACGCCATTGCGGTGGACCGCCGTGTGGTGGTCGGGGACCAAGCGCTGACCGGGGCCGAAGAGGTCGCCGTACTACCCCCATTCGCAGGAGGATGAGCGAGCAGCGACCACATCGCGTGAAGGACATCTTCGTGGACGGCCCCATCGATCCATCCTTCGTCGGCACGAGCATCGCGAAGCACACCGCCCGCACGGACATCGGCGCGCATGAGATCTTCCTGGGCCAGGTGCGTGCGGATGGCGCTGCGCGGGATCCGGAGCCGACCACGATCGTGCGCACCATCCATTTCTGCGCCTACCGCGAAATGGCCCTCGAACGGATGACGGTCATCCGCGAGGATGCCTTCGGCCGATGGCCCACGATGACCTGTTTGCACGTGCACCATAGCCTGGGTGACGTCCAAGCGGGGCAGCTGTGCTTCATGGTCTTCGCCAGTGCGCCACACCGTGTCGCCGCCCGCGAGGCCGTGGCCTACGTGGTGGACCGCATCAAGGCCGAGCTGCCCATCTTCGGTAAAGAGGTCCTGTCGGACGGCACACATCGTTGGAAGACCACCCGTACCGTCGATCCGAACGATCGACCTGCGGATCAATAGCGGGACAGCACCCCATGATCGACATCACCCACAAGCCCACCACGCTTCGCGAAGCCACCGCCACCGCCCTGGTCACCGTGAGCGATCCGGCCACCATCGCCGCCGTGCGCGAGAAGCGCGTGCCCAAGGGCGATGTGCTGGAGAGCGCCCGGGTGGCGGCCCTCTTCGGTGTGAAGCGCACCCATGAGCTGATCCCCGACTGCCATCCGTTGCCCATCGAACATGCCGAGGTCGGCTTCACCATCGGGGAGCAGGAGCTCGTCATCACCATGCGGGTGCGCACGATCTACCGCACCGGGGTGGAGGTGGAGGCCATGCACGGTGCCAGCATCGCGGCGCTCACGGTCTACGACATGCTCAAACCCATCGACAAGGGCGTGGTGATCGGGGGCATCCGGTTGGTGGAGAAGAAGGGTGGCAAGAGCGATTGGAAGGATCGTTTCGAGGTGCCGGTGAAGGCCGCGGTGTTGGTGATCAGCGATGGGGTGGCCAGCGGCAAGAAGGAGGATAAGGCCGGTGCGGCCATCGTCGCGCGGCTTGCGGCGTTGGGGGTGCATGTGCCCCAGCCAACGGTGGTGCCCGATGAGCCCAAGGCCATCACCCGGCAAGTGCTGGGTTGGGCCGAGGAGGGCCTGGACCTGATCCTCACCACCGGGGGCACGGGGCTCTCCCCGCGCGATCGTACACCGGAGGCCATCGCACCATTGCTGGACCGCGAGGTACCGGGCATCATGGAAAGCGCCCGGAGCTATGGGCAGGAACGTATGCCATGGGCCATGATGAGCCGCGGTGTCGCGGGCATGATCGGCCGTTCGTTGGTGATCACCCTGCCGGGGTCGACGCGTGGGGCCCAAGAGACCATGGAGGCGCTCTTCCCCTTCGTATTGCACGTGGTGAAGGTGCAGGAGCATGCCTTCAGGCACGGGAACTGATCCATCCCTGGATCCCCGTACGGCCGCTCGGGTGAAGTGGTCCGGAGCCACCATCCATCCTAACTTCGGATCCACATGTCCAAGAACATCACCTCCCTCTCCGGTCGCCCGGATAAGGAACTGAACGATCCGCTCTGGGAACGACTGCAGCAAGCGGCCACCACCCACGGCGGTTCTCCCACCACCGAGGCGTTGACCAAGATCGCGGACGACTTCCTCGTGGGCGAAGCCATCGCGTACGGCACCAGCAGCTTCTACGACTTCCTGCGGCGCGAGAACCAGGGCAAGAAGGCTTATGTGTGCAATGGCAGCACCTGCCTGGTGGCCGGCACGCAGGACAAGGTGCATAGTCAACTACGCAAGCACTACAGGGAGGAGGAGATCGGCCACATGTGCTGCCTGGGGCGCTGCCACGAGAACAGCGCGTTCAATATCGGCGGGCTGAACTACAGCGGCGCGAGCATCGATCGTTTGGGTGAACTGGTGCACGAGGTGAAGGAGGAGAAGACGGTGAGCGTGGATGCGGGGGGGCGTCACCATGTGGGCACCTCCATGGCCGCGCCGATCCTCACCGCGCCCATGCCCCCGCTGGAAGCGTTCTACGCCCTGTGGGAACACGTGCTCAAGAGCGACAGCGCCGACATCCTCAATGAGATCAAGACGGCCACGATCCGCGGGCGGGGTGGCGCGGGATTCCCCATGGGCTTCAAACTGGAGGCCTGCCGCGATGCGAAGGATGTGAGCGGTGGTGAAGGAGAGCGGAAATACATCGTGTGCAATGCCGACGAGGGTGATCCCGCGGCCTTCAGTGATCGGTACCTGCTGGAGCAGCGCCCGCACCGCGTGTTGCTGGGCATGATGATCGCGGGCTATTGCGTGGGGGCCGACACCGGCGTGCTGTACATCCGCGCCGAATACCCCGAGGCGGTGGAGATCGTGAAACAGGCCATCGCCGAGCTGGAAGCGAACGGCTGGATCGGCACCAACATCAAGGGCAGTGGATTCAACTGGCGTTTCAAGGTGATCAAGGCGGCAGGCGCCTACGTCTGCGGTGAGGAAACGGCGCTGCTCAACAGCATCGAGGGCAAGCGCGGCGAGGTGCGCACCCGTCCGCCCTACCCGGCACAACAAGGGCTCTTCAACCGGCCCACCGTGGTGAACAACGTGGAAACGCTGGCCTGTGTGCCCTGGGTGATCCAGCACGGTGGCGAGGCCTTCACCAAGCTCGGCAGCGAGAAGAGCAACGGCACCAAGCTCGTCTCGCTCGATAGTGCATTCAACCGGCCGGGGCTCTACGAAGTGGAATGCGGCACTCCGCTGCGAAAGGTGATCGATGAACTCGGCCAGGGCTTTTCGAAGAAGGTGAAGGCCCTGCACATCGGTGGCCCGCTGGGAGGCATCGTGCCCTTGAGCAAGATCGATGCGCTCAGCATCGACTTCGAATCCTTCCAGAAGGAAGGCTTCCTGCTGGGGCACGCCAGCGTGCTCTGCATCCCGGAGGACTTCTCGATGATCGAATACCTGGAGCACCTCTTCGCCTTCACCGCCGTGGAAAGCTGCGGCAAGTGCTTCCCCTGCCGCATTGGCAGCAAGCGAGGCGAGGAGCTGATCAACGGGGCCCGCACCGCACAACGCAAGATCGATCGGGCCCTCTTCAACGACCTGTTGGAGACCATGGAGATCGGCAGCCTATGCGCCCTCGGCGGTGGCCTTCCGCTCGGGGTGAAGAACGCACTTCAATACTTCAGTCATGAGCTCGACGCCCACTTCCAAGCATAACGCGCCCCAGGTTCCGGTGGCCAGGTCGGGCGCCGCACCCACCACCTCGAACAACGCAGCCACCGAAGTGGATGTCGCCTACATCGATGGCGTGGCCTACCCCATCAACAAGGGGGAGACCATGCTCGCCTTCCTCAAGCGGCACAAGGGACCGAACCCCGTGCCCACGCTCTGTGATGCACCCAACCTGGAACCCTTCGGCAGTTGCCGCGTGTGCTCGGTGGAGGTCGCGCTGCAACCGGATGGCCCCACCAAGGTGATGGCCAGCTGCCATACACCCGTGGCCAAAGGGCAGTACATCACGGTGAACGGTCCACGCATGGAGCGGCTGCGCAGGAACATCGTGGAACTGGTGCTGAGCAACTATCCGGTGGAGCAGCTCAAGACCGAGGACCACGGCCGCAATGAGCTCTACAACGTGGTGCAGCAGGTGGGCTTCGACATGGACAGCGTGCGGTACCCCAAGGGCGCACTGCCGCTCGATGCCGCGGGTCCCGATACGCGATTCGCCAAGGACACCAGCCACCCGTACATGGTCAGCGATCTCAGCAGTTGCATCAACTGCTACCGCTGCGTGCGTGCGTGCGACGAGGTGCAGGGCGAGATGGTGCTCACCATGGCCGGCCGCGGCTTCAACAGCTGGATCGCCAAGGGCACCGGAGAAAGCTTCTTCGACAGCGATTGCGTGAGCTGCGGCGCCTGTGCGCAGGCCTGCCCCACCAGCGCCATCACCGATGTGTTCAAGAGCAAGGAGAACGTGCCCGACCGCGTGGAGCGCACCGTGTGCACCTATTGCGGCGTGGGCTGCAACCTGGAGGTGAACGTGAAGGACAACAAGGTGGTGAGCATCCGCGCGCCCTACGAGGCCGAGGCGAACCAGGGCCACACCTGCCTCAAGGGCCGTTACGCCTTCCGCTTCTACGACCATCCCGAGCGGCTGCGCTCGCCGATGATCAAGCGGAACGGCGAGTTCGTGAACGTGAGTTGGGACGAGGCCTACGACTTCATCGTGGACCGTTTCATCGCGATCGAGCAAGAGCACGGGCCCGATGTGCTCGCCGGCATCAGCAGCGCGCGTTGCCCCAACGAGGAGAACTACCTCATGCAGAAGTTCTTCCGCGCACAGTTGGGCACCAACAACATCGACGCCTGCGCGCGCGTGTGCCACAGCCCCACCGCCATCGGCATGCAGGCCACCTTCGGCACCGGCGCGGCCACCAACAGCATCGAGGACCTGAAGTTCTGCCACACCATCATGGTGATCGGTGCCAACCCCACCGCGGCGCACCCCGTCACCGGCGCCAAGATCAAGCAGCAGGTGATGAAGGGAAAGACACTGATCGTGATCGACCCGCGCCGCACACACCTGGCCCGCTACGCGAAGTACCACCTGCAGTTGAAGCCAGGTACCAATGTGGCCCTGCTCAACATGTTCATGCACTACATCATCAGCGAAGGGCTGGTGAAGCAGGACTTCATCGGCACGCGCACCGAAGGCTGGGAGGAATTCAAGGAACAGGTGCTCGCCGTGGACATCGACGCCATGGAGCGCGAGACCGGCGTGGACCGCAAGCTCGTGCGCGAGGCCGCCATCGCCTACGCCACGTCACCGGCGGCCATGAGCTTCCATGGTCTGGGCGTCACCGAACACTACCAGGGCACCTTCACCGTGATGCAGATCGCCGACATCGCCATGATGACCGGCAACGTGGGGCGCCGCGGCGTGGGCGTGAACCCGCTGCGCGGCCAGAACAACGTGCAGGGCGCGGCCGACATGGGCTGCCAGCCCTACCAGGGCGCGGGCTACTTCGCCGTGGACGATCCCGATGCGAGCCGGATGTACGACGCCTTCTACGGCGTGCATGTGCCCAACGTGGCGGGCATGAAGATCCCCCAGATGTACGATGCCGCCATCGCCGGCAAGTTGAAGGCGATGTGGGTGGTCGGCGAGGACATGGCGCAGACGGACCCCAACACCCTGCACGTGCGCAAGGCGTTGGGCGCATTGGACCTCCTGGTGGTGCAGGAGCTCTTCATGACCGAGACCGCCAAGCTGGCCCATGTGATCCTGCCCGCCGCCAGCTTCCTGGAGAAGAGCGGCACCTTCACCAACGGCGAGCGCCGCATCCAGCGCGTGAACGCGTGCGTGGAGCCGATCGAAGGCACCAAGAGCGATGGCCAGATCACCTGCGACATCATGGAGCGCTTCGCACAGAAGACCGGTCGCCGCAGCGGCAACGCCAGCACCACCTATCACCCCGAATGGGTGCTGCGCGAGATCAGCGGCATCGTGCCCTTCTTCAAGGGCGTCACCTGGGAGAACCTCGGCACCAACGGCAAACAATGGCCTGTGGCCGCCGATGGCACCGACACCCAGATCCTGCACGCGGATACCTTCAAGCGTGGCAAGGGCCGCTTCCTCTTCAACCATTGGGAGAAGAGCCCCGAGGTGCGCACCAACGAGAAGGACTACCCCTACATCATCACCACCAACCGCGAGCTGGAGCACTACAACTGCGGCGCCATGACACGGCGTACTGGCAACGGCGAGATCCTCACCGAGGACGTGCTGCTGATCAACCCCACCGACGCGGAGAAGAACGGCATCAGCGAGGGAGACATGGTCTGCGTGGAAAGCCCGCGCGGCAAGGTGGACATCAAGGCGCGCATCACCGACGAGGTGAAGCCCGGCATCCTCAGCAGCACGTTCCACTTCCCGGAGATCATGCTCAACATCATCACCAGCAGTGTGAGCGATTCACTGGCCATGTGCCCGGAATACAAGGTGGTGACGTGCCGGATCCGGAAGGCGAAGAAGGCGCATCTGAGGAAGGCGGGGGAGGTGAGTGTGAAGGAATAGATCCTTTTCTGGGCGTGTCGGCGCTCGAATGCAGCGCCGTCGGGCTATCCGCAGTAGTCCTCGCCGAAGACGGCTGCGGGCTACTTGCTACTATCCCTCACGCAAGCATCCGTAGCGCCCGCCGCACCGCCGCCACGTGCCGGGCTGCTGTAAGGTCGTACTCCCGTGAGCGGCGGCGATGCATGCCGCCGGTCCGCAGCCTGACCTTCGACATTTCCCGCGCCGTGCGGCATCGCCATCTTTCGGAAAACGACCGTCATGTGGTGGAAAGCCCTGCTCTTCTGGTTCCTGCTGATGGTGCTCGCGATCGCGAACGGCACGGTGCGGGTGAAGTTCATCATTCCATACACGGGCCTCACGGCGGGCCTCGCGATCAGCACACTGATGCTGTGCGGGCTGATCCTCCTGGCCACGTGGGCGGGCATCCGCTGGCTGGGACCCGCCACAGCACTACAGGCCTGGGCTATCGGGCTGTTCTGGCTCGGGCTCACGCTCGGGTTCGAGTTCGGTGCGGGGCATTTCCTGTTCAAGAAACCGTGGGGCGAACTGTTGCTCGATTACGACCTCACCCAGGGCCGCATCTGGGTGTTGGTGCCGATCGTGACAGCGGTGGCGCCGTGGTGGATGGCGAAGCTGCGGGGAACGTTAGGCTGACCGGGCCAGGGCTGCAGCACCGACCTTCGCGCTATGGAAAAGGCCGTTCTGGTCACGCACCTACGCGATCTGCTGGAGCAGCGTACCACATCGCTGATGGCCGAGCTGGCCACAACACGAGAGGCACGCAACAGCGACACCAAGAGCAGTGCTGGTGACAAGCATGAGGTCGGTCGGGCCATGGTCCAACAGGAACTGGACCAGTTGGAGGCGCGGCTGTCGACCGTATGGTCCATGCAGCAGGAGCTGGCACGCCTCCAGGTGGATGGCGTTCACCAGCAGGTGGGTCTTGGAAGCCTGGTGACCACGGAACATGGCACCTACTTCGTCGCCATTGGCCTGGGAGCTCTTGAGTTGGATGGTGAACGCTGCTACATCATCTCCTTGGCCTCGCCGCTGGGGCAGGCGTTGAGGGGCAAGCGCTCAGGCGAGACGATCACATTCAACGGTGAACGCCGTACGATCATATCGGTCCAATGAGCGGTCAGGGCAGCCGCGTACCAAACGCAACCCGGCACCGGGATCTCCTACGGCTTCACGTTCACGGAGTAGGCGCGTGAAGGGGCAGTGCCCCCACGGTGGTTTGGCCGCTCCGCGCCTTCACCCCCCGCTGCTGCGGGTCTGTGACCCGTGGCCCTCACGCCAAAACCTCCCCAACCCTTCCCCGTATCGCCGCCTCGAACTTGGCCCAGCTTAGGTCCGGATCCGGTTCGCGCACGCCGTGTGCACCTTGCTTGGGGTTCACCACAGCGTACCATGCCGCGTTGTAGAGGCGCTTCATGAGCAAGCGGCGCAGCCAGATAGCCGCACGCTGTTGGTAGGTGGCGCCCACGAAGGCCTCGTCCACGGGGAAGTGCGGCTGTTTGAGGCTCTTGCCGCCGCCGCGCGATTTGTCATCGTCTTGCATGAAGAACACGAAGCCGAGCCAGGGCGGCCGCGTGCCGATCAGCCCTTGCTCCGCCGCTTCCAAGAGGTCCGTGGCGTTGCCGAGGGATTCCTCGGTGCGGTTGTTCATGTTGTTGCCGTAGCTGCCCAGGATGCTCTTGAACTCCACGGCCGCCACCAGTACTCCCTTGTGGACCACCACCACGTCCCACTTCTTCTGCGGGCGGTAGTAGCCGGGGATCTCCAGGTTGCGTCCGCCGCAGTGCACGCTCTCGGGCGGCATGCCGGCATCGATGAAAATGCCACGGACCAATTCGGAGAGCGGATCCAGATGACGTCCGGAGGTGACACCGGCGCGCAGGCCCAGGTCCTTGTTGCCTCCTTCGCGGGCCTTCTTCTCGGCCTTGCTGCGCAGCTTCCACAGCGCCAACACTTCCTTGCGCGGGTCCTTCTTCATCACTTGGAACGGGGCAGTGCGTTCAGCCCATACGCCAGGAGTGCCGCCTGTGTAGCACCCGCCCTGTCGCGGTCGCGGAAGGCTTGCCTGAGCGCGTTGCTCAGGTCATCGTTCAAGCTGCCGGGCGCAGGTACGCGGATCATACGCAAGTACTGCGACTGGAAGCGCATGGTGCCGTTGCGCATTTTCACGCCGTAGGCCCGCACGAAGAGTTCGGCCACTTCGGAGAGCAGCAGGCCACCCAGCACTTCGAGGTCCCAACCGGTGCTGGTGATCCAGTACAGGTTGTGGTGCGGGTAATGCTGCGTATCGAGCACCGGCGAGATGGTGCTGCTCATGTCCTGCAACACCAGCTTGGGCCGGTCACGTAGGCCGCGATGTACTTTGTCGATGGTGGCGTACCAGCGGTGCTGCTGCTTCTGGGCCACGTGGCGCTTCTTGAGCACAACGGCATGCTGGAGGAAGTAGGCCTTGAGCTTGGGGTAGGCCATCAGCTCCACGAGCTGGCCTGCTTCATCCCAAGGGTTCACGAGGTATTCACCCTGCCACTGTACGCGACCAGTGGTGATATCCGCCGATGTGAGCAAGGGGATGAGCTGCTCGGGTTCTATGCCCTGTGCATCATTGGTGATGAACACATCATCCGCACCGGTGGCGATGCCGATGCCGACCTTGGTGCTCGTGGCCGTGTCCTCCAAGGGCTGGAAGCGCTCGGCCATGTCCTCCAGAAAGGCCAGCACTTCAGGTGAACCACTCGGCCAGATCTCATCCGTGCGGAACCAATCGGGCAGCACGCAGGCGGAGAACATCGGATCGGAGACCGCGCCGGGCGTCTCCCGTGTGAACCAATCCTTCAAGCGCTCACCACCGTGCGCATCCAGCGAAGTCTGCGCCGAAGCGTAAAGCACGCGACCCTGGTTCCCGTTCCGGATCAGGGTAATGGCCGGATAAGCGGAGACGGATGCTGCAAAGGCATCCACGCCGTGCATCTCGAACATGGCCTCCACCGCGTAGCGTTCGCTGATGAGCTTGCGCAGTTTGCGGCCGTAGGCGTTGTGCTGCCAGCGGTCCGCCACGATGAAGCACAGCCGACCACCGTGCTTCAAGGAGCGCAGTCCCTTCTCGATGAAGCCGACGAAAATGTCGGTGCCCATGGTCATAGTGCCCCACAGCCGGATATAGGTGCTGCGCCTTTTCTCAGGGATCTCCTGCGCCCGGATGTAAGGTGGATTGCCGATCACGAGGTCGAAGTCGGCACCATCGGCGGCGAGCAGGTAGTCGGCATGGCGGATCCAGTGCGCCACGATCGCCTCCACGTTCGTCCAGCCTTCGGCCACCAGCAGCGCGGCGATCCGCTCCCGCGCCGTCTGCACGTTGCGGCCTTGGAGGTCATAGGCGCGGATGGTGTCGCGGGTATCGGCCAAGGCACGGCCATGGATGCGTAACGAATCCGACAACCGCTTCACGATGCGCTGGAGGAAGGCTCCATCGCCGCAGGAGGGCTCCAGTAGGCGGATGTGCGACAGGTCTCGCTGAGCTCGGTAGTCGCAGAGGTCGAGCATCAGGTCCACCACCCACTCCTTGGTGTAGACCGCGCCATGGTTGTCGCCTTCCTCGATGGCGGGCAGGGCCGGAACGAGTTCCAGGAGCTCGCTCTGGTCGAGGAGGGTGAGCTGTGCGGGGGGCATTCGCAGATGAGTGACAGGAGGGCCGTCAACCTTTGGAGCTCAAAGTAAGGAACGAAGTGGTGAACGATATCCAGATCCCCGTGATCCTTCCGTGCCTCGTTCATCATTGCAAGCCCAAAAACTCATCCCTTCGCCCTGCCGCTCCGCGCCTTCACCACCACCCTTTCCGCAGTCCAAGACCGATCACCATCAACGTCACCGCCAGCACCAGACCCGCCACCGCTAACACGCGGTAGGCCCGCGCACCCGTGCGTTGGAACAGCAAGGTGCAGAACAGCGCACCGTATAAGCATGTGGATCGCGCCGCGCCCCACGCATCATGGAAGTACGCATCGAAGCCTATGGACAGGCTGGCCACACCCAGGAGTACCGGGATGGCCCACGGTTGATGCGCCAGCCAGGATCCATCGTTGTCCTTGGTGTTCGTCATGCCGTGAAGTTAGCGGTGTTCCCGCCATGGGGGTACTTTCGCCGCGCCGCGATCGTCAACAGGCGTTGGCGGCCAACGTATGATCATTGGAAAGGACGCGTGGGTGGACGAGTTCGTGCTGCACCACATCGGAAGCGATACGGTGGAAAGCACCTACAGCGATTACTCCGCGGTGCTCAAGGGTGACGAGGAGCAGGCGTTCCTCCGCAAGCTCTTCCTCCGGCCGTTCGCGCAGATGACCGCCACGGCGGAGTTCGCACATGCGGTGGCCTTGGAGTACAACGTGCTCTACAACCTCTGCAATGCCGTACAGGCGGGCCGGGACCTGGTGGAGTGCTCGGTGGATATCGCCAAGCACTTGGTGAACGTATCGCGCCACCACAACATCCGCGGGGGCGACCTCTTCGTGGTGAGGCTGAACAACGTGGGCCTGGGGAATGAACGGTACACGGCCCTGGGCTTGTATAAGTTCGAGGAGAAGGAGGTCTTCATCGAGAGCCGCACGGCGGAAGGCAAGGTATCCATGTGGCTGAACCGCGGGCTCGGCAGTCTTAAGCCGAACAAGGCCTGTCTGGTGCTGTTCACCCCGGAGGCCCCTACGGTGTTCGTGCTCGATGATCATGAGAACACCGACTATTGGCAGAAGGACTTCATCGGCCACCAGCCGAAACGCGATCACGTGAACAGCACGAGCAACGTGCTTGAGCTCACCCGATCGTTCATCACCGAACAACTGCCGCAGGAGTTCGAGACACCGCGCGCCGACCAGATCGACCTGTTGAACCGATCGGTGAAGTACTTCAAGGAGAATGCCGAGTTCGATCGCACCACGTTCGTGCAGGAGGTGTTCGAGGAAGAGGCGGTGATCGAGGCCTTCGACCGGTTCGGGAAGAGCTACCAGGAGACCAACGCGGTGGCCCTCAGCGATCAGTTCGCCATCAGCAGCCATGCCGTGAAACGCCAGGCCCGGGTGTTCAAGAGCGTGTTGAAGCTGGACAAGAACTTCCACATCTACATCCATGGCGATCGCAGCAGGATCGAACAGGGCGTGGACGAGCGGACCGGACGGAAGTACTACAAGATCTACTACGACCAGGAGGCATAGCTCCGCTCACGGATCCCAGGGCTGGTCACCTAACCGCCGATGCTCACCATCGGCCTGCTGCTGAGGTCGTGCAACACCTCCTCCTGCTTTTCGGGCCGGAATGGCGGGAGTCCGCCGAGCATGGCATGTTTGGCCAGCACGTTGGCCTCGATCAACGGGGCGATGTCCTCGCCGCGGCGCAGTGCCGAGAGCAGGTCGGTCTCCTCGCGTGCGAAGAGGCAGTTCCGCATCCGTCCTTCCGCCGTGATGCGCAGCCGGTCGCACGTGCCGCAGAAGGGCTCGGTCACGGTGCTGATCACCGCGAAGGTGCCCCGCCAGCCCTGGACGCGGTAGGTTTTCGCGGTGCTGTGCGGGTCGTCGGCGAGCTTCTCGAAGCTGTGCACGCTGCCGATGTGGCCGAGCATCTCGGCGTAGGTGTAGACCCGTTCGCGGCCCCAATGGTTCCCGGCGAAGGGCATGAACTCGATGAACCGCACATGCAGGTGGCGCTCCCGCGTGAGTTCCACGAAGCGGAGGATCTCGTCGTCGTTCACGCCACGCATCACCACCACGTTCAGCTTGATGCGCATGCCTTTGTCGTACGCCGCTTGGATGTTGTTCCAGACCTGGGTGTACAGGTCGCGCCGGGCGATGCGCTTGAAGCGTTCGGCGTCGAACGTGTCGAGGCTCACGTTGAGGTTATGCAGGCCAGCTTGCCAGAGGGCGTCGAGGTGTTCGTGCAGGCTTACGGCGTTGGTGGTGAGGCCCAGGTTCACCCCCAGCGAGGCCAGGTCGCGGACGATGTCCACCACATCGCGTCGCAACAGGGGCTCCCCGCCGGTGAGTCGGATCTTGGAGATGCCGTACCGGTCCACGAAGAGCCGCGCGATCCGGACGACCTCCTCGCGGGTCATCAGTTCATCGCGCCGCAGGAACTGCTGGTCCTCCGGCATGCAATAGGTGCAGCGCAGGTCGCATTTGTCCACGATGCTGATCCGCAGGCTGCTATGGGTCCGGTGGTGGCGGTCGGTAAGGGCCATGGCCGGTCAAAGGAACGACAACATGCGGGCACGGGTTCGGGAGGAGCGCTGAAGTTCATCCATCCGTTGGTATATTCGGTCTGCCATACGATGCCCTGCTCAACATCAAGATCATCACATCAATAGACCACCATCATGGAACATCGAAAGAGGACAATGGGCCGGGGGCGCGGTTGTGTAGCGCTGTTGGCGGCGCTGGCCATAGCAGCCCCGGGGTTTGCGCAATCCGGGTCCATCGACCCGGCCTTCACCATCGGTACGGGTGCGGGGAACCGCATCTTCGCCATGGCCCAACAGCCGGATGGCTTCCACGTCATCGGGGGCAGTTTCACCAGCTATAATGGCACCTCCCTCAACCGGTTGGCACGGATCACGCGCACCGGAACGCTGGATATGGCCTTCACCATCGGAACGGGCACGGACGGGCAGGTCAATGCCATCGCGATCGACCAGGTCGGCCGTATCCTGATCGGGGGTACGTTCACCACCTACAATGGTGTGTCGCGGTCCGGGGTGGCGCGGTTGAACAGCGATGGTACCCTGGATGCCACCTTCGCCACCGGCACGGGGTTCTCCGGCGGGGTGGTCAATGGCCTTGCGGTGCAGGCCGATGGTAAGGTCATCGCGGTGGGGACCTTCTCGGGGTACAACGGCTCCACGGCCAACAAGGTGGTGCGGCTGGGGACGACCGGGGCGTTGGATGGCACGTTCAATGTCGGAACGGGTCCTAATGCGGCGGTGTACGCGGTCTCTCTCGATGCGGCCGGTCGGGCGGTGATCGGTGGCGGTTTCGCCACGGTGAACGGGACCTCCCGGCCGGGTATCGCGCGGCTCACCACCACGGGTGCCGTGGATGTCACGTTCGATCCGGGGAGCGGTGTGAATAATTCCGTGTTCGCGGTGCGGCATGCGCACGACGGGCGCATCCTGATCGGCGGAATGTTCACCAACTACGATGGGTCGTCCGTCGGTCGTATCGCACGAGTGCTCGCCGACGGGAGCTACGATACGAGCTTCAGCACCGGCACGGGCTTCAACAGTTGGGTGTACACCATCACCGAACAGAGCGATGGCAGGCTCCTCGCCGGTGGCGATTTCACGAGCTATAACGGGAATGCACGGAACCGGTTGATCCGGCTCGAGGCCGATGGGTCGGTGGATACAGGATTCAACATCGGGAGTGGTTGTAGCAACTGGGTGTACGCCATCACCTGGCAATCCGAAGGCAAGGTCACCGTGGCGGGGGGCTTCACCTCCTACAACGGCACCGGCCGGAACCGCCTGGTCCGCCTCCTGTCGGACTGTGACGAAACCTTGGAGCTGGTGGTGAACACCGATGCCTTCGGTGCACAGACCAGCTGGGAGCTGTTGGGCGAAGGCTACACCTATCCGGTGTGCGGCGGATCGGGCTTCGCCAGTTCCACGGAGACCACGGTGACATGCTGCGTGCCCAACGGGAAGTTCCGCTTGCGCGTGTTGGACAGCGCGGGCGATGGCATGACCACCGGCGGCTATGTGTTGAAGGATGGCAGTGGGCAACGGATCATCGACAACCATAACGATGGGGTGTTCACCTACGAGAGCAGCATCGCCTCCGGTGGCACCTTCGATGTGCCCTTGGGCACGGTCAAGCCCATCTTCACGGCCTGCGATAAGCTGGATTGGGTGTACTCCCAGTTCATGGTGATCGGCGAACTGCCTGCGGTGAGCGCGCAGTGGGGCGTGGGCGATCAGACCGACGACGGGTACGAGTTCTGGTACTACGACCCCGACGGGTCTTATTCACACCGCCGTTTCCGCAGCCATGCCACCTCCGATGGGTTCGGGGTGGGAGCGCTGCGCGCATGCCACCAACGGCTGTCGTGGTATCCGCATATCAATCCGATCCCGGTGGGTGTGCTGCTCAACGTGAAGGTGCGCGGTCGCGTGAACGGGGAGAACCTGAACTGGGGCCCGGCCTGTCGTTTCAAGTTGGATCCTGTGGCCGCCGCCTGCCCCACCACCCAGCTGATGAACATCCCGGGCAACCGGTACTTCTCGTGTGGGGTCACCAAGCCGCGCAACAAGTACGTCACTGCGGTGCCGGTGCCCATGGCCAACCTCTACGAGTTCGAGTTCACGAACACGGGCCTGGGCTACACCAAGGTGATCAGCTCCACCACCTATCATCGGTACCTCAACTGGACGCTGAACCCGTTGATCCCTGGCCAGACCTACCAGGTGCGCGTGCGGGTGAGCCTCGATGGCGGGGTCACCTTCTGCCCGTACGGCGAGCCTTGCTCGCTCACCATCGCACCCACGTTCCAGGGCGGAGGTTCCAGCCAGATGGTCTTTGGCGAGGAGGTCGGGGTGCATGTGTGGCCTAACCCCACCACGGGTGATCGGATCGACCTGGGCTTGACGGGACTTCAGGCCGAGGATGCCCCGGTGATGCTCACGGTGTTCGATGCCAGCGGTAGGGTGATGCATCAAGAGGCCATCACGCCCGAGGTCGGACAATGGCAGGGCACCCTGTCATTCCAGCGGCAGCTCCCGGCGGGCGCTTACTTCCTGCGCATCGCACAGGATGGCGACCTACGCACCGAACGGTTCCTCGTAGCGCACTGAACACCATTTGGATCATGCTGTACCGGGCGAGGGTCACCACCCTCGCCCGGTGATCCGCTCAGCCCATGTCGGTACCCGAAGGAGCGATCCGATGTCCGTGGTGCATGAAGGATGAGGTCTACCAGGCCTACCACGACCACGTCTGGGGCCACCCCGAACACGACGATCGGAAGTTGTTGGCGAAGCTCATTCTCGATGGGGCACAGGCCGGATTGAGCTGGTACACCATCCTGATCCGCACCGACGGCTATGCGAAGGCCTTCGACCAGTGGGATGCCGAGCGGATCGCGCGGTACGGGCACAGGGATATCGAACGGCTGATGCACGATCCCGGTATCATCCGTAACCGGCAGAAGATCGAGAGCGCGATCAAGAACGCGCGGGCCTGGCTGCGGATCATGGAAGGTGGCCAAGGGGCCTTCGATCGTTTCGTGTGGAAGCACGTGGACCACAGGCCCATCGTGAACCGATGGACGGACCCGGCCCAGGTGCCCACCAGCACCCCGATCAGTGATGCGCTCAGCCGCGACCTGAAGCGTGCGGGTTTCAGCTTCGTGGGCACCACCATCGTGTATGCGTATATGCAGGCGATCGGCATGGTCGACGACCATCTTGAGCACTGCTGGCGGAGGACCGTACCGACGACCTGATCGCACCAGGATACCTGGATCGGACACGGGCCGCAGGTGTGCCGCGAGGAACCGTACATTGGCATGATGGCAGGCATGGTGGTAGCGGCCCGGGTGCGAACGGTGGATGGCGACGAGAACATCGTTCGGGACGATCTGCTCGTGGTCGAAGAGCCGTTGGAGATCCGGCTGGGCCATGGTCCACTGGACCAGCGCCGGGAGGTCCGGCTGAGCGTCACCATGCGGACCCCGGGCCAGGACGAGGATCTGGTGCGTGGCTTCCTGCACACCGAAGGCATCGTTGCCGATGGGGCGGGGCTGCTGCGCGTGGTGCCTTGTGCCAACGTGAAGGAGGAGGAACGCGGCAACGTGATGCGGGCCGAGTTGCACCCTTCCGTGGAACTGGACCCTGCCCATTGGCAGCGCAACTTCTACACCACCAGCAGCTGCGGCGTTTGTGGCAAGAGCAGCATCGAGGCCGTTCACGTGCTCGGTCACCACCGCACCACGCCCACGGCCACCATCGATCCGGCCATCATCACCGCACTGCCCGATCGCATGCGTGCGGAGCAGACCACCTTCCGCCATACCGGTGGTATCCATGCGGCGGCGCTCTTCGATGCCCGTGGGCGCGTGCTCATCCTCCGCGAGGATGTGGGGCGGCACAACGCGGTGGACAAGGTCATCGGCGCCATGTTGTCCGGTGGGGTGACCGCAGAGGGGACCATCCTGCTGGTGAGCGGGCGTGCGGGGTTCGAGCTCGTGCAGAAATGCGTGGTGGCGGGCATACCGGCCATGGCAGCCGTGGGCGCACCATCCTCCCTGGCCGTCGATCTGGCCAAGCGCAGTGGCCTTATGCTGGTCGGTTTCCTCCGTGGCACCCGGTACAATCAGTACGCCCCATGAACGATCAGGAAGCCCGCCATGCCAAACGGATCGCCGCGTTGATGAAGGAGCGCATCGCGGTGGTGCCGTACGACCCCGAATGGCCCACGCGCTATGCCGACCTCGAACAGCGCCTGAAGAAACGCTTGCCCAAGAACCTGGTGCAACGGATCGCCCACATCGGCAGCACGGCGGTGCCGGGCCTCAGCGCCAAACCCATCATCGATGTGCAGGTGGAGGTGAACGACATGGACGAGGTGGTGGAGCGCGTGGTGCCATTGATGGAGGAGCTGGGCTACGAGTTCATCTGGCGGCCCAGCATCGGCGAGAGCGAACCGTTCTATGCGTGGTTCATCGGGCGTGATGCGCGGGGCGAGCGCACGGAGCACATCCATATCGTCGCACCCGATCATACCAGTGCCGAGCGCATCATCTTCCGCGATCTGTTGCGTCGGCATCCGGCGGAAGCCGCGGCCTATGAGGAACTGAAGACCGCTTTGGCGAAGAAGCACGCCAAGGACCGGGTGGCCTACACCCAGGGCAAGACCGAGTTCATCAAGAACACCCTGCGCAAGGGGCGCGACGGCACCTTGCGTTGAGCGGGGGCGACGGTGCACGGAGCACCCCGCAGCGGATCACTCCATACCGTCGAACGAGCCCGTGTACAGGGTCGAACGAACGATGTGGTTGTCGATCCAATGGTAGTTGCCACCGCGTGGTTTCCCGAAGAGGATGCCGTGGTACTTGAACCCGTGCTTCGCCAGCCATGCTTCGGTCACGGCACGGTGGGCTTCGGTGCGCGAGGTGAAGAACGTGATGATGTGGCCCTGCTCGAACCATCGGTTGCACGTTTCCACCGCACCATCGAACAGGGTGGCATCCTCCATGCGCTCGGGTTCCTCGTTCGGGATGTCCTCGCAGATCGTTCCGTCGATGTCGATCAGGTAGTTCTTCACATCGTCGGGAAGTCCGGGGCTGGCCTTCTTGCCGTCGATGAACAGGTCGTGCAGTTCTGTGGTCATGCCGAGGTAAAGGTAGCCGGGCCTCGGCCATCACGCCGTCCCATCCGGATCGATCGGTGGCGGTCTGCGTTTCTTGTTGGGCACCACCTTCTCACGGAAGCGGCCATCCAGCGCACCGGCCACCTTCTGGGCTTTGCGCTTGGCCCCGCGTTCGATCGCCTCGAGCGCTTGCTTCACCGGTGTCTTCTTCTTCCGCTTCATGGGGGCAGGGCTGGTGGGCTATGGGGTCTCGGTCCGTTCCAGTGCCGCTTTCCGCATGGCTTGTGCCGTTTCCTTGCCAAGATAGCGCTCCACCACGGCATGGGCCAGGCCGATCAGCGGGGTGGACAGCACCGCCACCGTGAACTTGTACAGGTACGCGGTCAATACCAAGGCCGTGGCCAACGGGAACGACATGTCGCGGAGCACCCAGAAGGCGAGGTAGGTCACCACCACGCTGTCGATCAGCTGGCTTGCCAGGGTGCTGCCTGTGGCGCGCAACCAGATGTGACGGTCGCCGGTCGCACGTTTGATCCTGCGAAACACCAGCGCATCCACCAGTTGGCCGATCACGAACGCCGTGATGGAGCCCAGGATGATGTTCATGCTTTGGCCGAAGATGTTGGCGAAGGCGGCTTGCATATCGGGCACACCGGTGGCCGCGCCACTGCCGACCCACCAGCCCAGGTCCGGTGGCATGCCGATGGCCAGGTACAGCACCACGAAGGTGAAGGCGATGATCACGGCGGTGAGGATCGTGAGGAAGCGGACCCCCCGCACCCCATAGTAGTCGTTGATCACGTCCGTGAGGATGAACACCAACGGCCAGGGCAGCACACCGACGCTCAGGACGAACGACAGGTGTGGTTGCCCCAATAGGGCGAAGTCCGCCTTCGGCAGGCCCATGGCCGTTTCCAGTTGGAAGAGCTTCACCCCGATCAGTTCCGCGAGGATCGCGTTGGCGATGAAGAGCCCCGCGAGCACGATGAAGAGCCGGTTGCCCTTGTTGGCGAGCAAGGTGTGTACCATGGTGGCAAAGTAGTGCGCGGGCCGCTTCAGGCGATGGGCCGCACCAGGTCGCCAACGCGCACCATCCCCGCACCGATCGCGATGGCGTTCATGCCGAAGTCCACCTTCAGCCCACCGTCCTGTACGCGGCCCCGGTACCGTGCCAGGGTCGAGAGCGGTTCCTTTCCGCGAACACCCGTCCCTTGGTCCGTGGTGATGATCACGCAGCGGGCACAGGGCTTCACCGGCCGGAAGGTGCAAGGCCCCACGGCGATCTCGCGCCAGCAGTCCTCTTGGAACGGCGTGCCACCGGCGATCACCAGGTTGGGCCGGAACCGGTCCATGGGCACCCGCTCCGCCGTGGCGATCCGGGCGTTCAGGTCATCCAACGAAGCCTGCGACACGATCAGGTAGGGGAAGGCATCGCTCAGCGAGGTGGCCGCGGTGGCGTACCGGGTGTCCGTGGGGCGGTGGCTCGTTCCCGGCATGTGCACCAACCGGCATGGTCGGCCCAGCCGTTCGCTGAACCAGTGGCCGAACGAAGGCGGTGCGGTGAGCACGGGCACGGTATCGTCCCAAACGCGTGCCATCAAGGCCGGACCTGCAGGGAGCGACGAGGGCAGCTGGAGCTGTCCACCATCGCGCACGTCGGTCACGCGGAGACCGGTGGTCGCGGGGGTCACATGCAGGCACGCCATGGAAGGCACTTCGCGTTGCGAAATGAAACGGCCGTTGTCGTCCACCAGCATCCACCGGCGATCGTGCTCCAGGCCGCGATCGGTCAACCGGGCCTCGCTTACCGCGTACCCGCCCAGCGACTTCACCGGGTACACATGGATGGAGGCGAGATGCAAGCTCATCGGCGCACGATCCGCTGCAGCAAGGAGGTGCCGTTCACACGCAGGTGCACCAGGTACATGCCCGGCGTTGCGGGAAGGTGCAGACGAAGCTGCCCGGTGGCGCGCGTCGGCGATACGGTCACGGCCTGGCCGCGCACATCGAACGCCGCAACGAACTCCACCCGGTCTTCGCGCGCATGGCGGATCTCCACCACGCCGTCCGGCGTGGGATTGGGCAGCACCACGATCCGGTGCCGATCCTGGAGGGGAACACCCAGTGGCCCCAAGGCCATGGAGTCCACCGCCACCCGGATGGGTGTCGCATCGCTTTGCTGCATCATCGTACGGAAGCGATCGATCCTTTCGGAATGGTGCGTGAGCATCTCCCGGATCGAGCCGGGTGGAACGGCTTGGAAGAACACCTCGGCGGTGGCGGAAAGGGCGCTGATGTCCCCGTTCAGTGCCACGTGGTAATGGATCACATCGGTACCACTGCCTTCCTCGTTCAGGAGCGAGCGGTTGAAATCCGGATCGTCCAGCACATGGCCTGCCAACCGTGTGGTATCGTAGCTGGGGTGGGTGGTGGTGAAGCCGAGCGGTACCAGACGGTTGTCCTTCAAGGGCTCCTTGGCCCGCTCCAGGATGGTGGTGGCGTTGCCCGTCACATCGCCCATCACCAGCTCGTAGATCTGCACTTGGCCGGGATCGCGGATCACATCGTGGTGCGGCTCGTAGCCCGTGTCGTGCCCGATCACCTCGTGTTCGGCATCGAGCGCGCCGCTTACGAAGAGGGTGTCGCCTGCGGCGTTCCTTACCACGAAGCGAACGAAGGCGCGCCGTGCGGGTGCTCCGCTGGGGAACCGGTGTCCGGCGCGGTTCTCAAGGCGAACGGCGAAGAACGCCGTATCGGTGGAGCGGTCCTCCAGGGCGATCGTCAGGTCCAGGGTCCGCTGGGTCAGCAAGGCGCGGGTGCGGGCGATGGTGCTGTCGAACTGGGCCTCGGTGGCCGGTATCGCCAACAGTTCGCGGTTCGCCTTCAGGATCTCCAGCATCTGTACGTTGCCCCCCACCAGGTGGTGCAGCCCGAAAGGGGTCTGGGGGTTCAGGAACGCATATTCGGCGGCGAGCACCACGGGCCCGTCGATGCGCGGCATGTGGCAGGTGTTGCAATGCGTGTCGTTGGTGCTGTACACGCTGTTCTTCCATTCGTGGTAGGTGGCTTGCTCCACGAATTCGTCGCCCGTGGGGTTGCCGCTCAGGTCCACGGTCTGCGTGATCAACGTGTGGCACCCCGCGCACACCGTGCTGTTCACGATGTGTTCCCCGTAACCTGGGGTGAGCCCCACGAAGAACTGCATGATGTTCGGGTTGATCTGGTCCTCGTGGTAGGGGCCGTATATCCGGGCACTATCGAACCCCATCTCACCGCTGAACGTGAGTCCGGCGGTGGCGGGGCTTTGCGCGTGGCACGACATGCAGCTCACGCCGTCTTGGGCCAGGATGCTGGTATCCAACATCGCCAGGGTGAACGGGGGGTGTCCGGCCATGCGGGCCTCGTGTACCGCCAAGGGCGCATGACAGCTCAGGCATTTGTTGCTCAGGACATCGTGGTGCGCGGGGTTCACCAACACCTCATGGTCCAGCTTGGCCTGGAAATAGGGGTCGCGTGCGCTGTTGGCCATCATGGTACTGCGCCAATCGCCCACCACGTTCACATCGTGCCCGGTGGCCGGGTCCATGCTGGCTTGGCCCAACAGGTCATGACCGTGGCAACCCGCACAACGGCCCGCGGTGGAGAAATAGAGGCTCTGCAGCACGGGCAGCGAATCCAGCCCACTGCGGTACAGGGATAGCGCCAGCCGTCCATGCGGGCCGCGCACCGGCCGGGTGGCCTCGGTCCACGCGGCGAACAGCACCACCACCACCACCACGGCGAACGACAAGCGGAGCGATCGCGGTAAACGCACCATGGGCGAAAGGTAGGGGACAGGCCCAGGCTGAGCCGCAGGCCCCGCAGGGATCGGGGTTCTCAGCCCCGCAGGTTCAGCTACACCACAGCAACACCGCCAGTCCCCACAACGCGATCCACAGCAACAAGCCCAGCTTATGTTCTTTCAGGTACGAGGTCATTCCGGCCTTGGGACGCATGGATGCCGCGTGGGTCACACCGGCACGGGAGGCCAGGTAACCACCGATCGTTGATCGACCATGTCGTGGTGCCGGAAGGCGCCGCCCTTCGCGCCGTTATTTTCGCCGCATGGTACGCGCTCGCACGGTGGTTCTACTGGTCTTCCTCTCGCCCTTGTTGGCCCATGGGCAGGGCGCGCAACCCTTCGTGGACCATTGGGATGCGAAAGCGGGGATCAAGCGCAGCGAAGGCCTCATGGTGAACGGGCGCGAGTGGGGCGAATGGAAGTTCTACGACCGGCAGGGGCGCTTGGTGGAACAGGCCGAGTTCAAGAGCGGTGTGCGCGATGGCCATGTGCGCACGTACTACGACAACGGTCGGCTGCAGCACGATGGCTGGTTCAAGCGCGGCGTGGAGGACAGCCTGCGCGTGAGCCGTTACGCCGATGGCGACATCATGGAGCGCGGCAGCTATGCCCGCGGCCACAAGGTCGGATCCTGGCACTACTACTATCCGGACAGCCTACCCATGCTGGTGGAGTTCCATAGCGATAGCACCGTGTTGCTCAAGGATGCTTGGGACAGCACCGGCGCCCACGCCGTGGTCGATGGCAACGGAACCCTGCGCACCTACTTCGCCAGCGGCACCACGCGCGAGGAAAGCGCCTATACCAATGGCGTCAAGGATGGGCCCTTCACCCTGTACCACCCCGCCGGAAACCCCCGCGTCAAAGGCCAGTACCTGCACGGGCAACGGTCCGGCGCATGGAGCTATTGGTACTCCGACGATAAGCTGGAGAAGAGGGACGGCTTCAAGGAGGACCGGCTCCACGGTCGGTATGAGCTCTATTTCCACAACGGGAAGCTGAACGTGGAAGGCTGGCACAAGGCGGGCGAGAAGGACAGCACCTGGACCTGGTACACCACCACAGGGAAGAAGGATCAGGAAGGACCGTTCAAGGCAGGACTTCGGCAGGGTGTCTGGAAATACTGGTACCCCAACGGACAGATGAGCAGTACCGGAGCCTTCGCTGCGGACAAGGAGGAAGGCGACTGGGTCTACTTCTACGAGGGTGGCCAGTTCTGGAAAAAGGGCGCCTACAAGCAGGGGCAGAAGACCGGCGTGTGGACCACGTGGTACGAGAATGGCCAGAAGCTGCAAGAAGGGCCTTATGTGGACGGCAGGGAAGAAGGCGAATGGCGGAGCTGGTTCGAGACGGGGGGCGAAAAAGCCATCGGCACCTTCGTGCAGGGCCGCATGAATGGCTTATGGCGTGGCTTCTTCCCCGATGGGCAACCCGATTTCGAAGGGTATTACAAGAACGACTTGAAGGATGGCGCCTGGAAGCTCTACACCGAGAGCCCTCCCGGCAAGGCTATCGGAGGTCGCGTCAAGGAACAGGGCAACTACACCGAAGGGCGGAAGAGCGGCCGCTGGGTCACCTACAACATCCATGGTATCGCGGTGGCCGAAGGCGCCTTCGCGAATGGCACACCCACGGGCAACTGGACCTACTTCGACGATGCAGGCGTGAAACTGCGCGAACAGGGCCTGCTCAACGGTGATCCCCATGGCCCCTGCACCGTGTACGACCAGCGCGGGCGGGTGATCCAGCAGATGAACTACCGCAACGGCAAACTGCACGGCACCATGACCATCTACGGCACCGACGGCAAACCTGTGAAGACCACCGAATACGTGGACGGGCAGGTGAAGAAGGCACCACCGCCACCATCGGGCAAGGCGAAAGGAGGGTCGGTACCGGGGATGCGGTGATCAGCGCACCCGCGCTCCCTGCTCACCATTCCCCTCACTCTCACCACTCTCCCCACTCTCACCATTCTCCCCGTTCCCCGGCCGCCGCAAGGGAAGACATGCATGCGTGCTGATCGCACCGTGCATCGTATTTTCATGGACCGGAACGATGCCACCCTGAGCTTGCTGAAGGGTGCTCCGGCCAATACGAACGAACCATGACCTCCCGCACAATGAACCTCCGGTGGCTGGGCGCGGGCCTTGGCCTGCTGCTCGGCTGCCTGGGGTTTGTTGCCAACCTCCGCTGCGAAGCGCAGAACCTGGTGCCCGACCCGGGGTTTGAGGAGTACGACACCTGCCAAGCAGACGAATTCGGGGTGAATGGCCCGATCTCTTGGTTCCGCACAAATGGAACCCCCGACTATCTGCAAAGCTGTTTGCCCTATGG
>SSGN01000214.1 GCA_008016945.1 Flavobacteriales bacterium | reverse complement strand
GCCAAGGCGTTCTACGAACGCCTTGGCCGGGTTCCGTTTGTTCACGTCCAGCTCCACGGCGGTGTCCCCGGCCTTCATGCAGGCCACCAGCACGGCTTCGAGCAGGGCATGGCCAATGCCCTGGCCCTTGTTGGCGGGCAGCACGTACAACTTGTGCAACCGTGAGCGGCCCGGCGTGTACCCGCGCTCGTAACCGGCGAAACCCACGGCAGTGCCCTCCGCTTCAGCCAGGAGGAAACGGTGCCCTTTCGGCCCCAACTGGGCTTCCAGCGCCGGGGTGCCGTACATCAGGTCCAGCATGTACACGATCTGTGCGTGGCTGAGGATGTCGGCATAGGCCACGGGCCAGGTCGCGTGGGCAAGGGCCTGGATCACCCGGATGTCGGCGGCGGTGGCTTCGCGCAGGTTCACCGGGCGAACGTCGGTGCCACCACCAGTTCTTTGCTGCCCGCGGTGTACCGGTAGAAACCTTCGCCGCTCTTCACGCCCAGCTTGCCGGCCGTGACCATCTGCACCAGCAATGGGCACGGGGCGTACTTCGGATTGCCGAAGCCTTCGTGCAGCACGCGGAGGATGGCCAGGCAGGTGTCCAGACCGATGAAGTCGGCCAGTTGCAACGGCCCCATCGGGTGCGCCATGCCCAACTTCATGATCGCGTCGATCTCGGCCACGCCACCCACCCCTTGGAACAGCGCCTCGATGCTCTCGTTGATCATCGGCATCAGGATCCGGTTGGCGATGAAACCCGCGTAGTCGTTCACGGTCACGGGCACCTTGCCGATCGCCGCGCTCAGGTCCACCACGGTCTTGGTCACCGCATCGGTGGTGTCGTACCCGCGGATCACCTCCACCAGTTTCATCACGGGTACGGGGTTCATGAAGTGCATGCCGATCACCTGCTGCGGCCGTTGGGTGGCGGCGGCGATGCGGGTGATGCTGATACTGCTCGTATTGCTGGCCAGGATGCACGCCGCAGGTGCGTTCGCATCCAGGTCGCGGAAGATCTTCAGCTTCAGGTCCACGTTCTCCGTGGCGGCTTCCACCACGAGCTCGGCGTTCTTCACGCCCGACGCGAGGTCGGTGCTGGTGGTGATGTTCCCGAGCGTGGCGGTCTTCTGCGCTTCGGTCAGCGCGCCTTTCGCCACCTGGCGGTCCAGGTTCTTGGCGATGGTGGCCATGCCTTTGTCAAGACCCGCCTGGGCGATGTCGATCAATGTTACCCGGTACCCGTACTGAGCGAAGACATGGGCGATGCCGTTGCCCATCTGGCCGGCACCGATCACGGAGATGTTCATGGAATGCGATCTTTTAGCGCGGCAATGTAGGGGGGATCCCGGATCCGTCCCTACTTGCCATCACCCTTCAGGACGATCAGGATGGTGTACGCCAGGATCTTCAGGTCCATGGCGATGCTCATGTTCTCGATGTACAACACATCGTACTTCAGCCGCCGCACCATCTGATCCACGTTCTCGGCATAGCCGAACTTCACCTGCCCCCAGCTGGTGATACCGGGCAGCACCTTATGCAGGTGGCGGTAGTGGGGGGCCACTTTCATGATGGCATCGATGAAGTGCTGGCGCTCGGGGCGTGGCCCCACCAGGCTCATGTCGCCCTTCAATACGTTCCAGAACTGCGGCAACTCATCCATCCGGGTCTTGCGCATCCAGCGCCCGAACGTGGTGATCCGTGCATCGGAACTGCTGCTCAGCTGCGGCCCGTTCTGTTCGGCACCACAATACATGCTGCGGAATTTCACGATCCGGAAGGGGCGGCCGTGCTTGCCGATCCGTTCCTGGGTGAAGAACACCGGTCCGGGCGAGGAGAGTTTCACCCCGATGGCCAGTAGCAGGTATACCGGGGTAAGCAAGATCAACGCCAAGCCGCTCACAGCGATGTCCATGGCGCGCTTCACACTGAACTGCCAGGCCGGCATGATCAAGGGATTCACCTCGATCAGCGGTGCACCGAAGATGCTGGTCATCTTCACCGATCCCGCCAGGATATCGTACATGTCGGGGATGATCTTGATCCGAACCCCGGTGCCTTCCAGCTCGTTGATGATCCGGCTGATGTGCGCGTGTTCGCTGGAGTCCACCGCGATGATGGCCTCTTCCACCGCGTGCTGCCCGATCACTTGCCGCAGTTCGTTCCACTTGCCCAACCGGGGCAGCCCCACCGAGGTGAGTAACTGGTCGCCACCGTTCACGTTCACGAACCCGACGAACCGGTTGCCCGGTGATTTGGGCAATCCCTCGATCTCCGCATGGATGGCCAAAGCGCTCTCGTTGCCTCCCACCAGGATCGTGTTGAACCCGATCCGGCGGCGATGGACCAGGTGTACCGTGCGACTGGTGAGCAGGAAACGAAGCAGGAAGTTCAGACCGAAGTGCAGCCCGAACAACACCAGGAAGGAGCGGTAGTAGTCCTTGTAGTCGGCCACCTCATCGTCCAGGAGCAGCACGAAGAAGATCACCACCACTCCGAGGAAGCTGACCAGCAGGGTCTGCCCGAGCTCCATGGTGCGGTACCGGCGATGGATCTCCCGGTAGCCCCCCATCATCGTGTACAGACCGAACCAGAACAAGGGGACCAGCACCAGCCCTTTGAAGTAGTTGGCGTCGAAGTCCACCGGTACCGCATACCCGAACTTCACCGGCTCCAACACGGCTTTCCGGTAGAGATAGAACAGGGTCCATGCCGTGGCCCCGCTCACCAGATCGGCGAGCACGTACCAAGCCACCAACACCCTGCGGTCCATCATGATGCCGGACGGATGATCTTGACGTTATCGAGATAACCGGCTGCGGAAGTACGACCTCCAGAGAGCTGAGCGCCGATGTAGATGTCACGTCCACTGAACCCCGGCTGGTAGAAGAAGTCGCTCAGGTCGATATAGACCTTGTTCCACTTGATCGCGCCGATGGAGGCCGTAGGGACCAGCACCACCCAGGGCTCCGATACGGCCGTTCCCTCTTCGGTATACAGCAGGCCGATGGTGAGTTCGATGTCGGTGCTATAATCCATCTCCAGATAGACCGGTCCCGATTCACCAGGGAAGTCCTGTTCCGTGTACAGGATCACCCGGTCGTGGGCCGTATCCAGCACGAAACCTCCGCATTGCGTGCCATCCAGCGTGGCGTCGGGTCGCGCTGCAGCGGAATACAGTTGGAGGGTGGTGTCGCTCCCCGAACCGCGGATCAGTTGGCTTTCGGCCTCGTTGAACTGTTCCTTCCAGAAAGTGGCCGAGGTGTATTGCACCTGCGGCGCCACCACACGCGTGGCGGCGGGCTCCAGGTCCACGGTGGTGCGCCACGTGGTGTAGTACGGGTAGCGGACACGGTCGTCATAGGCGCCGTTGCGCCGGATACCCGCCGTTACGCCGATCGTGTGGCTCCCGGTTCCGATCACCGGCACCCGCGCCGGCAGTTCCCAAACGCCCACGCTGCGCTCATCCACCGTCACCCACGCTTCGGTGATCTTGCTCGAGCCGCCGCCCTGTTCGCTGGTGGCCGATACCGAGATCGTCGGTATCTCCACGTACGTGGGCACATCCTCGGTCTTTCGACAACCGACCAGCAGGAATAGCGCAATGAGAATGCCGAGGGTGGTGGTCATGCTATGCATGCAACAACGAGGTTCCAGCGAGATCAGTATGTGGCCGATGCACTGCGTTCCAATTCGGCGAGTATGGTGTGGGCCACACGTAGTGCAGCGGTCCCATCCTCGAGCGGGACCAAGGGGGTGTGTCCCTGGTCGATGCTTGCGGCGAAGGCCCGCAACTCCTCGCGGATGGCGTTCACCGGAATGATCTCGGGCTTCTCGAAGTTGATCTCGCGGAGCCCCTTTCCGGGACCAAGGTCCATGGTCACGGCGAACGGGTCGGGCTCGCCGATCACATCCCGCATGCGCACGATCTCGGTGCTCTTCTCCAGCATGTCCACCGCGATGTAGGCATCGCGTTGGAAGAACCGGCTCTTCCGCATGTTCTTCAGACTGATCCGGCTCGCCGTCAGGTTCGCTACACAGCCGTTCGCAAAGGCGATCCGCGCGTTGGCGATGTCCGGCGATGTGCTCACCACGGCCACTCCACTGGCCTGAACGTCCACCACCGGGCTTTTCACCACATGCAGGATCAGGTCGATGTCGTGGATCATCAGGTCCAACACAACGCTCACATCCGTGCCCCGCGGGTTGAATTGGGCCAGCCGGTGCGTTTCGATGAACATCGGAGAGGCGAAGTAGGGAAGGGCGGCTTGGAAGGCGGGGTTGAACCGCTCCACGTGCCCTACTTGCACCCGAAGCCCGGTGGTGCGTGCCAGCTCCAGGAGCGCTTCCGCTTCGTCCACCGTCTCGGTCACGGGCTTTTCTATGAACGCATGCAGCCCCAGGCTGAGGGCCTCCTTTGCCAAGGCCGCGTGGGTCACCGTCGGGGTCACGATGTCCACCGCATCCACCACAGCGAGCAGGTCTTCCCGACTGCTGAAGGCCTTCACGCCGAACTCACGGCTTACGGCATTGCGCTTCTCCTCGTGGGGGTCGAATATGCCTACGACCTCCCATGCGGGCAGTTCAGCCAACTGTTGCACATGGATCCGGCCTAAATGACCCGCTCCCAGTACTCCGATCCGTAGCCTATTCGACATCCGCGTTCGTATTGCGGTGGGCACCGCCCAGCAGGGTTATCAACAAGGCCGCGAAGGTAACAAGGAGCCTCGCCCACGATCATATCAAGATACCTTCGCCCGGCAGAACCATGGTGAAGGATGACTTTCGCCATCAAGGCCTCCGAAGGCGCTTGGTGGAGTTGCTTAAGGAAAAGAGGATATCGGATCCCGCGGTGCTGAAAGCCATCGGGGAGGTGCCTCGCCACCTGTTCATCGATGATAGTGCCTTCCTGGAACTGGCCTATCAGGATATCGCCTTCCCCATCGGGTGTGAGCAAACGATCAGCCAGCCCTATACCGTTGCCTTTCAGTCCGAGCTGTTGGGCATTCGGCCAGGAATGAAGGTGCTGGAGATCGGTACCGGCAGTGGATACCAGACCGCGGTCCTGGTGAAAATGGGCTGTAAGGTCTTTAGCATTGAACGGCACCGTCCGCTCTATTTGCGCACCAAGGAGCGCTTGGCCCAAATGGGGCTCAAGGCCAACCTCTACCACGGAGATGGATACCTCGGACTGCCCAAGGAGGCTCCTTTCGATAGGGTGCTGGTGACCTGTGGGGCCCCCTATGTGCCCGAGGACCTGCCGCTACAATTGAAACCCGATGGCGTGATGGTGGTGCCCGTGGGCGAGGGGGAGCAGCAGCGCATGCTCAAACTCGTACATCGGCCCGATGGCGAGCTTTCGATGACCGACCTGGGGGTGTTCAGGTTCGTGCCCATGTTGAAGAATAAGGCATGAATCAGGTGAAATGTCAGATGGATCACCCATATTTGCACCCTCAAATGAACGCGGCACGAAAATTGGCATGGTGGATCCAAGCGGCATCGCTGGATCAACAAAGCACTGTGCATAGTGTTGAAAAAGTTCATAATCTTGCACCGCGCTTCGCATAGATCTTCGTCCCGCGAAGTCGACCAAACACGAAATCAAAAACACGGACCTAAACAATCAACCATGAAGAAGCATGTACTGTTCTCGGCAGCCATGGTAGCTGCTATGACGGCCTCCGCTCAGACGGGGGAGATCACCAGCAACCGCGGAGAGAACTGGCTCAGCCAAAGCGGCGACTGGGGATTGACCTTCGACGCTACCCCGCTGGTGAACTACGCTGGTAACCTGTTCAACGGCAACACGAACAACGGTGGTGTTGGCCTGAACAATTTCTTCAACAGCACCAGCAACCGCGGTTCCCAAGTGGTGATCGGTGGTAAGAAGCTCATCGACGCCAACACGGCTTACCGTGGTCGTGTGCGCATCGGCTTCGGCAGCACGAAAGAGACCGACCTGGTGAACCAGATCCCGCAGCCTACCCCCGCTCCGAACCCTCCTGCTCAAGTTGAAGATGTGACCAAGAATGGTTACATGGCTGTGCAACTGGGCGCTGGCATCGAGAAGCGTGTGGGTAGCACCCGCGTAGTAGGTGTGTACGGTGGCGAGCTGAACATCGGCCTCGGCAGCGGCAAGACCACTTATGAGTACGGTAACGCACTGAGCGACAACAACCCTGTGAGCCGCCCGACCGAAGAGAAGGCTGGTAGCCTCTTCAGCGTGGGCCTGAACGGCTTCGTGGGCGTGGAGTGGTTCGCTGCTCCCAAGATCTCCCTCAGCGGTGAATACACCTGGGGCCTCGCTATGAGCAGCGAAGGTCACACGGAGAACACCAACGAGGCTTGGGTGATCGGCACCAGCGGTAGCGGCTCTGTTGTGAGCACGACCGTGGAAGGTGGCACCAAGCGTAACAACTTCAGCCTCGACACCGGCGTTAGCGGTGCTCGCATCGGCGTGAACTTCTACTTTCAGTAAGTAGTTCCGACCTTCGCATGAGAACGGGCCGCCTTTGGGCGGCCCGTTCGCTTTTTCATACGTGTGTAGCCCAAACTCGGACCAAGAACGTTCTTCCGCAGCGAGGTGCACACGGTCCGGGTGGACCGAATGATCCGATCCGCATGAAAGCCGGTCATGGCCGGTTGACACTTTCTACGTGGGGCGTTGGAGACCAGTCCTGCATCATCTCCATTGGTCGTCGTGTACGGATCCAACGACCAAGCAGGTTATACCATTTCCCATTACTGAGCCGGTGATGAAGATCGGGCCGAGCTCAGCGATCTGGACCACTGGGGTGATAGCGTGAAAGGGTGCGAGGCATTTCACCTTCTCACGCTTTTCACCCTTTCACCTTTTCACCATTGGATCGATCGGTTCTTTCATGCCGTCTCAGTAAGGCGTAGGCTAAAGATGCGAAGGGCTCTTTTCGCAGGACGATACGGCGGGGCCGTTGCAAGGCCGAAGGCGTAGACCGCAGGGAGCAACGCTACCGAGGGCATGGGTTGCGGTACGATCACGATGGAGAAGTCATGCGGAAAAAGACCGAGTGGATCGGCCTACTCCATAGTGCGAATTGGTAAAAGCGATGGGGAGCATTTCCGGTGCGCTTGTTCCTCGGTCTTTACCCAGCGGAATGCGAAAAGGGCCGCCCCTTTCGAGACGGCCCTTTTCTACGAGCTGGTTCGTGGGCTTCCTTATTCCCAGAACATCACTTTGAACTCTACACGGCGGTTCTTCGCGCGGCCAGCGGCGGTCTTGTTATCCGCTACGGGCACGGTCTCGCCATGGCCTTCGGAGCGCAGGCGGGCAGCGGCAACACCTTTGTTCGTGAGGTACGTGCGCACGGAAGCAGCGCGGTCATCGCTCAACTTCATGTTCTTGGCATCGTCACCCTGGCTGTCGGTGTGGCCGTGGATCTCCAGGTTGTAGGCCGGGTTCTCGTTCATCACAGCCACCACCTGATCCAGGATCCCGAAGCTGGTCTTCTTGATCACGGCGCTGCCGGTCTCGAATTGGATGCCGGTGAGGGCCTTTTCGAAGAGCTTCTTGGTCTCCTCCTTGATGCCGGGGCAGCCTTTCATTTCTGCGATACCAGCCACTTTAGGGCACTTGTCCACGTTATCCGCGAATCCATCCCCATCGCTGTCGGGGCAACCTTGCTGGTTCACTGGTCCGGCCAGATCGGGGCAGGCGTCCATCTTGTCGGCCACACCATCACCATCGCGGTCGGGGCAGCCACCAAGGGCCTTCACGCCTGCTTCATCGGGGCAGTTGTCCTCCTTATCGGGGACACCGTCCTTGTCGCGGTCGTCCTCCGGACGCAGGCGCAGGCTGATACCGTCGATGTAGTAGTAGGCGCGTTGGTTGTCGGCGCCTTCCACTGCCTTCTTCTTCTCCATGTTCGGGCCAAAGGCTCCGATCACCAGGAACTTCTCGTCGCCATCGGCCACGAAGGTGCCCTTCACTTCAACCCAGTCCTTCTTGTTGTCCAGCACCGCGTCGCTCTTCACGTCGGCCATTTCCGTCAGGTGATGGCGGTGGGTGTAGCTTAACTGGGAGGGAGAGCAGTATGCGCCGATGCCATTCACCGCGCGGTCGCTCTTATCGGCCAGCTTCACCCAGAACGAGATATCGTACTTCTGTCCGGGCGTCAAGGGCGAGCTGATCGCCGTTTGCAGGTACTCACTGTACTGGTTCCAAGCGGCTTTGTACGGCTGTTCGTCGCGGCCATTACCCAGGCGCTTGAAGTTCGGGCGTTGGTCGTCCTTCCACGCTACGAAACCGGCGTAGTTCTCTCCTTCCTGGGCCGTGCTGGTTCCCAATTCATTGTCCGGGATACCCACGTTCTTCTTCGAACCGAGTTTGCTGAACACATCAACGGAACCACCGTTGGCGTTGCTCCAGCCGGAAGCGCGGCTCAGTTGGTCCCAGGTATTCACCTCGGGGCTGCGGCTCTCGAATCCGCCGTTGTTCACCAAGTTCGGGCCGGGCTCCTGTGCCAAGGCCAGACTTGGCAAAAGCGCACCTGCCAGAGCGATTTGTAGCGCTACTTTCATGTTGGGTTAAGTGTGGTTGGTTTGTCGTCGTGGTTGTCAATAAGTGCGGGAGAGGCTACGAAGGTAGGACTGACCGGGCGTTCGTTGGTGACCTTGGTCAGTGGTTTTCCGTTGTGCGATGTGTACTTTTTCTTTGTTGACCATGGCGTTCTGCTTCGCGTTCGCAGCCGTGTGTTCCGCGATCACGGTAGTATGTTCCGTGAACCAACCCGTTCCGCATGAGACCGATCTACGATAACACCACCTTTCGTAAAGCGGAGTCGGATACCATTGGCAGTGGCGTGGTGGTGGCACATGAACTGATGGAGAATGCGGGGCGTGGATGTGCCGATCGGATCCTGGCCATGGACCTGCCAACGGCGACACGCTTCCTGGTCCTGGCCGGACAGGGCAACAATGGTGGTGATGGCCTGGTGATCGCCAGGTACCTGGCACTGGCGGGTAGGCAGGTGCGGGTCGTACTGGTGGACCACGGTTCCCAGCCGACGGAATTGAACGCGATCAATCGAGAGCGGCTGGTGGAAATGGCCGTTCGTTTGGATTTGATCAGTGGTTTTAATGATGGCATTGAAATAGCTGATAATGAATGTGTAATAGATTGTATTTTTGGTTCTGGCTTGCAGCGCCCGATAGCGGAGTGGATAGCTGGGGTGGCGGAGAAGGTGAGGCGCTCTGGAAGAAGGGTGATCGCCATTGATCAACCCTCCGGAGTGTTGGATCCCGCCTTGGGCCAAGCTGGTGGGGGCATGGTCCGTGCCCACCATACGCTGGTGCTGGAAGCGCTTAGAACGCCGCTATTCTTTCCGGAGACAGGAGAGGTCTACGGCCAATGGGAGGTGGTGCCAATTGGGCTTCCGGAGGGGGCGTACCAAGGGTGTGCGCCTGCCATGATGTTGGTGGAGTTGCTGGATATCAGCGGCTTACTTAAGCATAGGTCGCGCTTCAGTCATAAGGGCACTCATGGCCATGCCCTGCTCCTGGCCGGAGGGCCTGGTTGCTACGGTGCTGCGTTGCTGGCTACCAAGGGGTGTGCCCGTAGCGGGGTCGGACTGATCACCCTGTGGGCGGTTAATGAGGTGTGTGAGCCAGCCATGGTGTTGTGGCCGGACGTGATGACAATTTGTGATAATGGTCTAATTGAAGATATTGAACTTATTGATCCTGAGAAATTCATGGCCATTGGTGTTGGGCCCGGGATGGGGCGCACGAAGCGCACCATGGACCGTGTCCGGCAACTCCTCACCACCTGGAGACGACCGATGGTTCTGGATGCAGATGCATTGAATGTCCTCGCTGTTGAACGTGACTTGTTGGAGCTTCTTGGTCCGCACGTGGTGCTGACACCGCACCCCAAGGAGATGGATGGACTCTTGGGTTCCAAGTCGTTGAGTTCCTATGATCGTCACCTGCGAACCCGGGAGTTTGCCATGCGCACGGGGTGTACCGTGGTGTTGAAGGGAGCGTTCACGGCCATCCATGCACCCGACGGCAGGGTGTTCATCAACTCGACCGGTAACCCTGGTATGGCCAAGGGCGGGAGCGGAGATGTGCTGACCGGGGTCTTGGCCGGTGTGCTGGCACAGGGATACGATGTGTTGAACGCCTGCTTGATAGCCGTTTTCCTTCACGGCCTTGCCGGGGATCTGGCCGCCTCGGTGTTGGGGCAGGATGCCATGCGGGCCAGCGACCTGGCCGATCATCTGGCGGAGGCATGGGTACGACTCAGAAGACCGTTGAACGATCCCGCCTAGAGCCAGATTGGGATCTCCTGAACGAAGGAACCCAAGGCTGTTTTTAGGTCAGGAGATCCCCAATAGGTTCTTCGAGGCACCCCGATCAACCAGTTCAACCGACTAACACGACGACCCCGCGATTGCGTTAATGACTTGAATCCGCCTTCCGGGGCCCGACCACCCGGTCAGAACAGCTCTTCCACCTCGCCCTTGCCAACACGCAGCACCACAGGCTCGCCCGTGGAGAGGTCGATCACGGTGGACGCCTCCAAGCCGCCGATGCCGCCATCGATCACCAGGTCCACCTGATGGCCGATGTGCTCGTGGATACGCTCCGGGTCGGTGGTGTAGTCCACCACCTTGTCGGGGTCGTGTACGCTGGCCACCACCAGGGCATGCCCCAATTCCTTCACCAAAGCCTGCGGGATCGGATGGTCGGGTACCCGAATACCCACCGTGCGTTTGTTGTTCTTGAACAGTTTCGGGATCTCGTTGCTCGCCGGTACAATGAAGGTGTAGGGGCCGGGAAGGGCCTTCTTCATGATCCGGAATGAGGCGGTGTCCACCGCTTTTGCATAGATGCTTAACTGGCTCAGGTCCTGGCAGATAAGCGAAAGGTTCGCTTTTTGAGGTTTGATCCCCTTGAGCCGGGCCACCTCTTCGATCGCTCGGGCGCTCTCGCTGCTGCACACATAGGCGTATACGGTGTCGGTAGGGCAAATCACCACCCCACCATCGCGCAGGGTCTCCACCACCGTGCGGATCTTTCGCGGCTCGGGGTCTTTCGGGTGTATGGCCACCAGCATTCGAAGCGGTCAGGCTTTGGGCTGAGCTGCCTTCTTGTGGTCGGCCAGGAATTTCTCCAGACCAATGGTCGTGAGCGGGTGGTCGAAGAGGGATACGATGGCGCTCAGCGGGCAGGTGGCCACATCGGCGCCTACCTCCGCGCATTGGATGATGTGCATGGGATGCCGGATGCTCGCCGCCAGGATCTCCGTGCCATAGCCGTAGTTGTCGTAAATGGTGCGGATCTGGTCGATCAACCCTACGCCATCGGTGCTCACATCATCCAACCGGCCCACGAAGGGCGACACATAGGTGGCGCCCGCTTTGGCCGCCAACAAGGCCTGACCGGCGCTGAACACCAAGGTGCAATTGGTCTTTATGCCCTTGGAACTGAAGTGCTTGATCGCTTTCACTCCTTCCTTTGTCATGGGCAGTTTCACCACGATCCGTGGATGCAAGGCAGCCAGGTTCTCGCCCTCGCGCACCATGCCCTCATAGTCCGTGGCGATTACCTCTGCGCTCACATCACCGTCCACGATGTTGCAGATGTCCACATAGTGTTTCATCACGGCATCGGTGCCACTGATCCCCTCCTTGGCCATCAGGCTGGGGTTGGTGGTCACACCGTCGAGTACACCCAGTGCTTGGGCTTCTTTGATCTGTGCCAGACTGGCCGTGTCGATGAAGAATTTCATGGCGGAGGTTAGGGAGGCCAAAGGTAGATGCTCAGGCTCGGATGTTCACCTTCGAAGCCGTCTGATCGAGGGGGACGTGCCGTTGCTTCGTGATCGGCACAAGGCTTGACCACCACCCGTACTTTTGTCCTACCGATGTACCTGCGCCCACTTTTTTCCGCCGTTGCCCTCGGGTGGCTCCTGCTCGCCAGCGCCCAACCCACCACGGGCCTGGATCTCAACACCACCGATGCCAAAGGGCGCAAGCAAGGCAGCTGGTCCAAAGCATGGCCCAATGGCAAGACCAGGTACCTGGGCCAGTTCAAGGACGATAAGCCCGTTGGCACCTTCAAGCACTACGACCAGGAGGGACGGCTGACCACCCTCCAGGACCATGCACCGGACGGTAGGACCAGCCGTGCACGTCATTTCCACCCCAACGGCACCTTGCTGGCCACGGGCAAATACCTGGGGCAGGAGAAGGACAGCACTTGGAATTACTACGGCGCCGATGGCAAGCTTCGCAAGGTGGAGCGTTACGCCGAGGGTAAGCTCCACGGCGAGCAGGTCGCTTATTACACCACTGGGAGTGTGGCCGAGCGCGAGAACCGCAAGGCCGGTGTGCTCCACGGTCCGCACAAGAGCTGGTTCGATAACGGTAAGCTGAAGTCCGAAGCGGAATACGTCAACGGCGAGCCGGAAGGGAAGATGGTCTTTTATTTCCCCGACGGCAAGAAGGAGATCGAAGGCACCATGGTGAATGGCGACCGCGATGGCACCTGGTACTACTTCAACAAGGATGGCACGGTGCAGTTGCAGGTGCTCTACGCCCGTGGCACCCTGGTGAAGGAACGGAAGGAGAACGGCGTGTTCAATGAGTACTACGATGATGAGCAGCTTCTTTCGGAGGTCACCTACAAGAAGGGGAAGCGCGAAGGCCCCTTCGCCGAGTACTACGCCAATGGCCGTTGGGAACTGAAACCCATGAAGGCCGATCCGGTGATGGGCACCCCGGCCGATATGGAGCGGGTGCTGATCGGACAAACGAAGAAGAAGGAAGGGACCTACGTGAACGATCTGCTCGAAGGAGAGGTGAAGGAGTATGACGAAAAAGGGAAGCTGCTGAAGGTGACACGCTACCTTGGTGGGGTGGCCCAGTGATCGGACCCGGCAGGAAGGAGCAGGTAACAGCGCCCCCACGGGGCGACCCGAACGAAAATGAGCAAACACGGACGCATACTGGTGGCCATGAGCGGTGGAGTGGATAGCTCCGTGACCGCCCTGATGTTGCACGACCAAGGCTACGAGGTGGTCGGTGTGACCATGAAGACCTGGGACTATGCCGATGCCAGCGGAGGGAAACGCATCACCGGCTGCTGCGACCTGGACAGTATCAACGATGCGCGGAACATGGCCGTGAGCCGTGGGTTCCACCACATGATCATCGACATCCGCGAGGAGTTCGGCGATGCCATCATCGGCAACTTCACCAGCGAGTACCTCGCCGGCCGAACTCCTAACCCATGCGTGTTGTGCAACACCTTCATCAAGTGGGAGGCTTTGTTGAAACGGGCCGATATGATGGATTGTGAGCTGATCGCCACAGGGCATTACGCGCAAGTGCGCCAGCTGGCCGGGAACGGTCGCTGGGTGGTGAGCAAGGGGCTCGACCCCGCGAAGGACCAGAGCTACGTGCTCTGGGGCCTGGAACAGAAGAACCTGGCACGCACCCGGTTCCCCATCGGCGGTTTCCATAAGAGCGAGATCCGCCAGCGAGCCATGGATAGCGGCTTCCCCGAACTGGCCAACAAGAGTGAGAGCTACGAGATCTGCTTCATCCCCGACAACGACTATAGAGGCTTCTTGAAGCGCAAGGAGCCCGAGGCCACGGCCAAACTGGCCCATGGTAAGCTCGTCGGGGCGGGGGGCGATGTGCTGGGTGAACATGATGGCTATCCGTTCTTCACCATCGGACAGCGCAAGGGGCTGGGCATCGCCACCGGCGAACCACTCTACGTGACCGATATCCAGCCGGAGACCAATACCGTGGTGCTGGGACGAAAGGAGGACCTCCAGAAGACCACCATGTGGGTACGTCGTCCGAACTTCCAGCAGGTCGATGCGTTGAACGGTGAACTCGAGGCCGTGACCAAGATCCGGTACAAGGACAAAGGCACCCACAGCACCCTTTCCATGGACGGTGACCGTGTTAAAGTTGAGTTCCATGCACCGGTGGCAGGCATCGCCCCGGGGCAGAGCGCCGTCTTCTATGCAGGTGATGATGTGATCGGTGGCGGTTTCATCGATCGAGAGCGCCATTAGCCCATGAGGACCGGACTCCTTCTGCTCATCCTTGGCAGCTTGCTTTCCCTGGGTGCCTGCACCAAGAAGGAAGAGGTTCCTGCTCCGGACCTAGGCTATGATCTTTTCCCAACGGCCATCGGTACCTGGGTGGAGTACCAGGTCGATTCGATGTGGCGCGATGACCTGAGCAACGTGCACGATAGTGTGAGCTACACGGTGCGCGTACGGATCGTGGATCATTTCACCGACCTGGAAGGACGAGCGTGCCAGAAGATCCATCGCTACGTGCTCGACGCGAACGGCGATTGGGTGGTGCGCGACGTCTGGTCGTCGACCGTGAACGAGTTCGCGGCCGAAATGACCGAAGAGAACTACCGGCGCCTGAAGCTGTCGTTCCCCGTACGGGCCTCGCGTCGGTGGGATATCCATGTCTATGGCACAGGAGCCACTGGAGATACGGGCCGCGACGACCAGCTTTTGGTGAGCTACGCAGAGGTGGATGCCCCCTGGAGCACCGACCTACTGAGCTTTCCGAAGACCGCACTGGTGAAGAACACCGTGCCACCGAACTTCATTGAAACGCGGAGGTTCGAGGAACGCTATGCCAAAGGTGTGGGGATGGTGCAGAAGTACTGGGAAGAAGGCTCCAACCGGGTGGTGAACAACCCCGATGGGAGCATCACGCTGAAGTACACGGGTTGGCGCTTACGAATGACCGCTACGGCGTATGGTGTGGACTAAAGGGACATCCGCAGGTCGTGTGCTCATGCTCCTCGGCCTTCTGTGGTTCGGTCGATCCGACCTTCGGGCCCAGACCGCACCGGACACGTACTGGGTGGCCTTCTCGGATAAGAACGGCACGCCGTACACGGTTTCGGAACCCGAAGCCTTCCTCTCGCCAAGGGCCATCCAGCGCCGGGCAGCACAAGGCATCCCCATCGATCCACTGGACCTCCCCGTGGATCCCGCGTATGTGGCGGCGATCGAGGCGTTGGAAGGGGTCTCCGTACACAACCGCAGCAAGTGGTTCAACGGGGTCACCGTTCGGGTGAGCGACTCCGCCGCGCTCGCCGCCATCCAAGGCCTGCCCTTCGTGCAGGAGGTGCGCGTAAGAGGGCGGGAGGCCACCATACAACCTGGGCATAAATTCGATGAGCTGGCCACCGGTGCGGGCCGGGACCTGGATACCGCCCGTTACGGCGGCTCCTACCGCCAGCTGAACATGCTGCACGGCGAGGTGCTCCACAGTGCCGGGGCGAAAGGCCAGGGCATGTTGATCGGGGTGCTCGATTCCGGCTTCGAGGGAGTGGACATGTCCTTGGCCTTCGAACCCGTGCGCCAACGCGGTGGCATCGTGGGTACCTACGACCTGGTGGACCATGATGGCGAGGTGTACCTGGATCATTGGCACGGGCGCTGTGTGCTCTCCTGCATGGCCGGGACGTTGGATTCCATGCTGATCGGTACCGCTCCGGAGGCCGATTACGTGCTGATCCGCACGGAGAACATCCACAGCGAGTTCCCCGTGGAGGAGGATGATTGGGTGGCGGGCGTGGAGCTGGCGGATAGCTTGGGCTGTGATGTGCTCAACACCTCCCTGGGGTACACCACCTTCGACGATAGCACCATGGATCATACCCATGCCATGCTCGATGGGCAGACCCTCCGGTGCAGCATCGCAGCCAACATCGCGGCACAGAAGGGCATGATCCCGGTGATCAGCGCCGGGAACAAAGGGAACGACGACTGGCACTACATCAGCGCACCCGCCGATGCCATCGATGTGCTCGCCGTGGGCGCGGTGGGTGCTGCGGAGGAGCACGCACCTTTCAGCTCTTGGGGGCCTACCACCGATGGCCGCGTGAAGCCCGATGTATGCGCCATGGGCTGGGGCACCCGGGTGCTCAACATGGGGCAGGACAGTGTGGTGGCCGCCAACGGCACGTCCTTCGCCGCACCGATCATCAGCGGCTTGGTGGCGTGTCTGTGGCAGCTCCATCCGCAACGCACGGCCAGCGAGATCATGGATGCGGTGCGCCGAAGCGCGTCGCTCTTCCAACACCCCAACGACTCCATGGGCTACGGGATCCCCGACTTCAGCGCGGCATCCGCCTGGCTCGCCATGTCCACGGTATCCGATGGACCGGCCCCCCAGTCGGCCATGCGTGTCCACCCTGTGCCTTTCAACGATGTTCTCCACGTGCAGGTACCGGGCATCGGACCGGGCACGGCGCATGTGGCTCTTTTCGACGGCCAGGGGCGAGTCGTCCGCTTCACACGGACCATGGTCCTGGCCGATGATCGGCTCCAACTGGAGCCTGCCGGGCTGGCGGATCTGATGCCCGGCACGTACGTGATCATGGTGGAGCAAGATGGTGCCACTTACCGACAAAAGGTGGTCAAAGCGCCGTGAGCGGTGTTGCGGGTGATAGCGTGATCCCGGTGGGGGAGCTGCGGCGGATCTATCGTGCAGGCCGGTTCCCCATGCACCATGGCGATGGGCTCTACCTCCATGACCCCGACCCACGTGCGATCTTCCCGCTGGACCAGCTTCGCCCCAACGCCCGGTTGAGTCGCTACATCCGCAGCAACGGGTATGGCTGCACCATGGACACCGCCTTCGAGGCTGTGATGCGGGCCTGTGCCGATAGGCCGGAACGTTGGATCAGCGAGGGCATGGTCCAGGCCTATGTCGACATGCACAAGCAGGGCCACGCCCTTAGCGTGGAGGTGTGGCAGCAAGGCGTATTGGTCGGCGGACTGTATGGGGTGAAGTTGGGACGGGCCTTCTTCGGAGAGAGCATGTTCAGCCGGAAACCCAATGCCAGCAAGGCGGCCTTCTACCACCTGGTGGATCACTTGCGCGAGCACGGCTATGACCTCTTCGATACGCAGTACCTCAATGCGCACACCCGATCGCTGGGAGCGGTGGAGGTGCCGCGGTCGGTGTTCCGCCAGCGGCTGTACGCCGCGCTAGAGGATCAGCGTGCGTGCCGCACCACCTCCGGGATCGTCCGCTGACGCTGTTCCAGGTAGTGCTGGTAGGTCTCCGCGTACGCGGCGCGGTGCGCGATCACCTCGGTGCCGTTGCCCAGCAGCGCGATCATCACGTCCGTCGCTTCGCGAAGTCCATTGGCGCCACCGCTGTTGCCGGTCACCAGGTCCACTTCTCCGCGGGCCATGGCCTTGCCCACCAACCAGGCGGTCACGGGGCTTCCGATCATCACGCGAAGGCCACACCGCGCGGCCACGGGCAGGTCCAGCACATCATCGAAGAAGAACGCTACCTCGTCGGCCTGCAGGTCGTGTTGCTTCAGGAAGGCATCGAAGGCCTCGGGCTTGTTGGAAAAACCCATGTACAGGCCGTGCAGCTTCTCCCGCTGGGCGAAGCGTTCCGCGTACGGGTTGTGCTGGCCGGTGATCACCGCCGCCTTGGGCAGGGCGCCGTTCCGGAGCCACAGCGCGAACCGCAACAGGTTAACGCCCATACTGCCCACCTCGCTGAACGGGCTGCCGCCCTCCGCGTCCTTGAAGCCATCGTTGAACACGCCGTCCCAATCGAAGAGCACGGCTTTGATGCGGGCCAGCCGTTCCTGGAGTTCGGGTTCCGAGAGGGTGGTGCGGAGGCCGTGGCTGGTGAAGGGAAGGAGGAGGGACATGGAATGCGTTGCGTGTTGTGAGGGTTGCGCGTTACGTGTTGCGGTTTGATCCAACCCGCAACACGTAACACGCCAACACGCAACGTGCGCCGGGTTGTGCGCCGCCTACCCCGAGATCGCCTTGATCAGGTCCTGGATGTCGAGCATGCCGAGCTGCTTGCCGTTCTCGCTCACGCTCAACGTGTCCACCTTATGTTCCTTGAACGCCTTCTGAGCCTCGTCCAGCAAGGCTTCCGGCGAAATGGTGAAGGGTGCGTTGAACTTCAGGGTGCTTAGCTTCTTGGTGAGGAACTTGTTGCCCTCCTTCTCCAGCCCGCGGCGCAGGCCACCATCGGTGAACACGCCCACGTTCTTGCCCTTGGCATCCGCCACCATTACGGCGCCGAAGCCGTGCTTGGTCATCTCCACCAAAGCTTCGCTCACGGTCTTGCTGTCCTTCACCACGGGGTTGTTGCGGGTCAGGATGTCCTTCACCTTCATGGTGATCAAGCGGGTATCCACGTAGAACTGCTTGGTGCCGATGGCCGTGAAGTGGTTGTCGGTAAGCTGCTTCATCAGCTTCCAGGGCACGGTGATGGTGTGTACGCCGAGCTCCACGGCGTTGCGCACATGCTCCACGGTGCGCACGCTGCTGAACATGATCTTGGTGTCGTAGCCGTAGTAGTTCACCGCACGCACGCATTGCTCCACGAGGGCGAGGGCGTCGTGGCCCTGGTCCTGCAGGCGCCCCACCAGCGGGCACACGTAGGAGGCTCCGGCCTGCATGGCCATGTAGGCCTGCTGCAGGGTGTACACCAGGTGCACGTTCACCATGATGCCCTCGTTGCGCAGCATGCGGCATGCACGCAGCCCTTCGAGGCTCACGGGGATCTTGAAGACGGTGGTGTCCTTCTTCAAGCCCATCTTCAGCTGGCGCTTGGCCTCCTTCACCACTTCCTCGGCGGTCTCGCCCAGGGCTTCCACTTGCAGGATGGGCACCTTCTTGGCCAGGTCCAGGATCATCTTGTCGATGTCCGTGACGCCGCCGCGGTGCATGAAGGTGGGCGTGGTGGTGAGACCGGTGAGGAAGCCGAGCTTGAAGGCTTCGTCGATCTCTTTGATGTCGGCGCTGTCGAGGTAGAGTTCCATTGGGTTTGGTTTGCCGCAGAGGCGCAAAGGCGCGGAGGATGCGGTCGGTTCTTCTTGGGTTTGCTCAGCGACTCTGCGGCTCTGCGGCGATTTGCCGGTACTTCATTTCCACCGCGTGGATATCGAGCAGGGGCTTGATGAATTCCTCCAGGTCGTACACGCAGAGTTGGCTGGCGGCGTCGCACAGGGCCTTGCTCGGGTCGGGATGGGTCTCGATGAACACACCGTCCACACCGGCGGCAACACCGGCCCGGGCGATGGTGGGCATCACGTCGCGGTTGCCACCGCGCGGGTCGGCGCTGGGGATGCCGTACTTGCGGATGCTGTGCGTGATGTCGAACACCACAGGATAGCCGGCCCTCCGCATGTGGTAGAAGGCGCGCGGGTCCACGATCAGGTCGTTGTAGCCGAAGGTGTAGCCACGCTCGGTGAGGATAATCCTGTCGTTGCCAACGCTCACGCACTTCTCGGCCGGCTTGATCATGTTGTCCGGCGCCAGGAACTGCGCGTGTTTCAGGTTGATCACGGCGCCGGTTTTAGCGGCCTCGGTGACCAATGTGGTCTGCATCACCAGGTAGGCCGGGATCTGCAGCACATCCACCACTTCGGCGGCGGGCTTGGCCTGGCTGGGGTAGTGGATATCCGTGAGGATGGGGAAGCCGAAGTCCTTCTTGATGCGGGCGAGGATCTTCAAGCCTTCGTCCAGGCCGGGGCCCTGGTAGAAGTCCACGCTGCTGCGGTTGTCCTTGGTGAAGCTGCTCTTGTAGATCACGGGCAGCTTCAGGCGCTCGCTCACCTCCTTGAGCTTCTCGGCGGTGCGCAGCATCACGTCCTCGGTCTCGATCACACAGGGACCGGAGATGAGGAAGAGCTGGTCGGAGCCGCAGGCGATGTTGCCGACGTGGACGATCTTGGTCATGCGTTCGCGAGGAATGGCTGCAAAGGTATCCTAGCCAGCGGATGGCGCGGCCTCCACCGCCAGATCGAACAGCAATTCTCCCAGCAGGTATCCTTCCAGCCGGTCACCAGGCGATAGTCGCCCTACACCCGCCGGGGTTCCGGTGAAGAGGAGATCACCGGCATCCAGCCTCATATAGCGCTCCACATGGGCGATCAAGGTGTTCACGTCGAAGAGCATCTGGCCACTGTGCCCGCTCTGTACCACCTGACCATTCTTCTTCAACAGGAATTCGATGTGATGGCCTGTGGGGAAGGAGTCCATCGATGGTCGGAGCTCCGCCACATACACCGAACCATCGAACGCTTTGGCCTTCTCCCATGGCAGGCCCTTGGCCTTCAATTGCTGTTGAACGTCGCGCGCGGTAAGGTCCAGCCCGAGGGTCACCTTAGCGGCGATGGCCTTGCCTCCTTTCCTGCCGATCTCATAGACGAGCTCCACTTCGTGGTGTACGTCATCGCTGAACGAAGGAAGCGTGATGGGGCCTGGCAATGGGATCATCGCGCTCGGCGGTTTCATGAACACCACTGGCTCTTCGGGGAGTGCGTTACCGAGTTCCTTGGCGTGCTCGCCGTAGTTGCGTCCGATGCAGATGATCTTCATGTTCAATGTGCTGTGGTATGGGGCTTCCAACCAGTGGGATCTTAGGCCTGGCCGAGGGGGTCACGCGCTGGCCAGTACGTCGCGCATGATGGCGAGGGTGCTACCGGGCAATTCCGCCTTGGTCATAAACCATTGCAAGTAGCCAGGGTCGTTGCGACCGATGGTCTCCAAGGGCCAGTTCGCATACTTCCCGAAGGAAAGGCAGATGGTGCCCTTTTCATCGAATTTCAACTTGCCTGCGGCATCCGGGCTGCGCTGTCGGTCGCCGCTGAATTCGCCAAGGAATCCCACGTCGCCCTGCAAGGCCTCCGGGTATTTTTCGAGCTGGGCCAGCAACACGTCGGCGGTCGCTTCCACATCGGCCAACGCATCATGGGCTCCCGCGTGCTCCTTCCCACAATAGAACCTCACTGCGGCGCTCAAGTCACGGGGTTCCATCTTGTGGAAGATCCGCTGAACATC
>SSGN01000052.1 GCA_008016945.1 Flavobacteriales bacterium | reverse complement strand
TCGAGGAGACGATCAAGCACCACTTCGACAAGCAGAAGAAACTGCTGCCGCTCGGGATCAAGGTGCTCTCGCTCTTCTTCATCGATCGCGTGGACAACTACGTGGCCGAGAACGGGCTCATCCGGCGACTCTTCGATGAGGCCTTCGAAAAGTTGAAAAAGGAATACCCGTACTGGAAGGGCTGGAAGGCCGAGCAGGTACGCGAGGCCTACTTCGCCAAGAAGAAGGCGGCGCGCGGTCAGCCGGAGCAGTTCACGGACACGGCCATCGAGGAAGAACAGAAGACCAAGGCCGACAAGGAAGCGGAGAAGGCGGCCTACGAGCTGATCATGAAGGGCAAGGAGCGCCTGCTGAACCTGGACGAGAAGGTGAGCTTCATCTTCGCCCACAGCGCGCTGAAGGAAGGCTGGGACAATCCGAACGTGTTCCAGATCTGCACCCTGAACCAGACCACGAGCGAGGCCAAGAAGCGGCAGGAGATCGGCCGCGGCCTGCGCTTGTGCGTGGACCAAAACGGCCAGCGCGTAATGACCGAGCAGGTGAACGTGCTCACCGTGGTGGCCAACGAGAGCTACGAGCGCTTCGCCGATGCCTTGCAGAAGGAGTACACCGAGGCCGGCCAGCTGGCACCGCCGAAACCCACCAACGCCCGGCGATCCGCGGCCAAACGCAACGACAAGCTGTACCGGAGCAAGGCCTTCCGGGCCTTCTGGGACCGGCTGATGCAGCAGGCCGAGTACGAGATCCTGGTGGACCCGGCCGCCGTGGTGGACGCCTGCGTGGCCAGGCTGAACGCCGAGCAGTTCCCCGAACCGCACATCGTGGTGACACGCGGTGAATTCGTGCTGAGCACCATCAGCGTGGAACTGCAGCAGGTGAGCGCGGGCCTCGCCAAACTGGATGTGAGCATCAGCAATACCGCCGGTGAAAGCCGGAGCAGCACGCAATGGTTCCGGACCGGCGATGACCTGGCCCGCAAGCTCAACGAGCCCCGGTTGAAAGGCTACAAAGTGGTGGGGATCGACGGCGAAGGCGGTGAGGCGCGTGTCCTCTTCGGGGACAAAGGCGAACTGGGCGTTGGTGAGCAGCACCAGTTCCAGCTCCGCGAGGAGAACCGCAACGCTCCGAGCACGCGCCTGGAAGCACAGGCCACGCACCCGGTCTTCAACCTGATCGACCGTGCCGCGCAGGAAACGCGGTTGACACGCCGCACCGTGCGCGCCATCTTCGAGCGGATGAGCGCCGAGAAGAAGAAGTGGGTCTTCCGCAATCCGGAAGGTTTCAGCGGGGTGTTCGTGCGCACCATCCGCGAGCTGCTGGCGGACCACATCGCCGAACGTGTGCAATACCACTTGAAGAAGGAGAAGCAGGAAGCCGACCTGGAAAACCTGTTCCCGCCCGAGAAGAAGTACGCGCAGAAGGAATTGATCGAAGGCTCGAAAGCGAGCATGTACGACATGGTGCAGGTGGACAGCGACGTGGAGAAGCACTTCGTCCAGCTACGGCTCAACGAGGACGGCAAAGTGCAGGGCTACCTGAAGTTCCCGGCCAACTTCGAGATCGGCATGCCCCGGATCATCGGCAACTACAACCCGGACTGGGGCGTGCTGCGCGAGGGTGAACAGAAGCCGGAAGTGCTGCTGGAACTGGTGCGCGAAACCAAGGGCACCACCATTGTGGAGAACCTGCAATGGGGCCACGAGAAGCGCAAGATCAAGCTGGCGAAGAAGTACTTCGCTGCCCTGGGCGTGGACTACCGGCCGGTGGATGACAAGGTGGTGCGGTGGTGGGAGAAGGATCCGGAGGGCAAGGGTTGACCCCAGCACCCTCCACTGCTACGCCGTTGGGCAGGAACAGCCTGGACCGCCGGTGAACGCCCCGTGACTTTCCCACCGCCCTCACCATCCTCACCTCTCTCACCATTCTCCCCGACCTCATTCCCGTCCGACCTGCACACCGTGCTGCCAAGGCCCCGCTCCAACCACGCCATATAGCGCTGGACATCAACGCATTGCCATTCAGTGTTTCAGCAACATCAACTCACTGACCTTATTCTGCACTTTTAAGCTCAATCATTTGAGCTTATCTTTGCTTCATGCTTGAAGTTCCTGAATCCGAGATACTTGCCAGGCTCCACGAGGAGAACCCCTGGTGGCAGGCGGGGCGCGGCATCCACCCCGACCTGGTCGACCTGCCGCGCCGGGCTTATCTGAATGACTTCTGCCGGTTGGTGCGTGAAAAGGACCCGCACCGTGCCGTGGTGCTCATGGGGCCGCGCCGCGTGGGCAAGACCTACCTGGTGATGCACACCATTCACGAGTTGATGGAGCGTCACGGCGTTTCAGGCCGCGACATCCTGTACGTGATGCTGGAGACCCCGATCTACAACCGGCAGGGGCTGGATGCATTGGTGGCGCGGTTCCGCAAACTGTTCGAACGCCCCGCCGGCCAAACGCTCCACGTCTTCTTCGACGAGGTCCAATACCTGAAGGAATGGGAAGTACACCTCAAGACCTTGGTGGACCGGCACCGCGACATCCGCTTCGTGGCCACCGGCAGCAGCGCTGTGGCCCTGAAGACCAGGAGCGCTGAGAGCGGGGCCGGGCGCTTCACGGAGTACATGCTGCCGCCGCTCACCTTCGCCGAGTACCTGCGCTTCATCGGCAGGGAGGAAGCGCTGATCGCGGTGCATGGCGATGGACCCGCCCCGCGCTACCGCACCACCGACATCGTGGACCTGAACCGGGCCTTCATCGACTACATGAACCACGGGGGCTACCCGGAAGCCGTGTTCTCGGCACGCCTGCAACAGGACCCGCAGCGCTACATCAAGAACGACATCATCGACAAGGTGCTGCTGCGCGACCTGCCCACGCTGTACGGCATCGCCGACATCCAGGAACTGAACAGCCTGTTCAACACGCTGGCCTACCACACCAGCCGCGAAGTGAGCATGGAGGAACTGAGCAAGACCATCAACGTGGCCAAGAACACCCTGGCCAAGTACCTGGAGTACCTGGAGGCCGCCTTCCTGATCCGCCAGATGCGCCGCGTGGACGAGGACGTGACGCACTTCAAGCGCAAGACCACCTTCAAGGTCTTCCTCACCAACCCCACCATGCGGGCGGCCCTGTTCAATCCCCTGCGTGAAGGTGATCCGGCGCTGGGCCAGCAGGTGGAGACGGCCATCCACAGCCAGTGGATCCACAACCGCGACTTCATCGATTCGCTGCACTATGCCCGATGGAAGAGCGGCGAGGTGGACTTCGTCAGCCTGGACAGGGCCGGCCGGAAGGCGCGTTTCGCCGTGGAAGTGAAATGGAGTGACGCCGCGTGGGACGATCCCCGGCAGATCAAGGGTCTGCTGGCCTTCTGTAAAAAGCACCGGCTCGAAAGGCGCCCGCTGGTGACCACCCTCACCCGCGAAGGCGTGCGCACGCTGGAGGGCGTGGATGTGGAATTCACCCCCAGCAGCCTGCACTGCTACACCGTGGGCAGGAACAGCCTGGACCGCCGGTGAATGTCGGTCCACTTTTTCACCGCCCTCACCACCCTCACCCTTTCTCCCACCCTCCATTCGTTCAACCCAATTCTCCCCCGCATGCCCCCCCTCATCCTCCTCGGTTCCGTCGTACTGCTGGCCCTCTACGCCGTCGCCATCTACAACAAGCTCGTGAAGGGCAAGAACCTGGTGGCCGAGGGATGGAGCGGCATCGACGTGCAGTTGAAGAAGCGGCACGACCTGATCCCGAACTTAGTGGAGACGGTGAAGGGCTACGCGGCGCACGAGAAGGAGACCTTCGAGAACGTGACCCGGGCGCGGGCGGCGGCGCAGCAGGCCACCACCATCGAGGGCCAGCAGGCGGCGGAGAAGCAGTTGAGCGGCGCGATGATGAAGCTGATCGCCGTGGCTGAGCAATACCCGGAGCTGAAGGCGAACACCAACTTCCTGGACCTGCAGACGCAGTTGGGGCAGATCGAGGGCGACCTGGAAAAAGCGCGGCGCTACTACAACGGCACGGTGCGCGAGCAGAACACGCTGATCGAATCGTTCCCGAGCAACCTGGTGGCCAACGGCTTCGGCTTCAAGCAGGCGGCGTTCTTCGAGCTGGACAGCCCGGCGGAGAAGGCCGTGCCCAACGTAAAGTTCGCATGATGCGGCGCGTACTGCTTGGGGCTGCACTGGCCATCGGGCTGGCGGCCTCTGCCCAATCGGAGCGGATCATTTCGTTCCATACCGACCTCACGGTAGCGGCCGACGGCGGCCTCACGGTGACGGAGGACATCAAGGTCCACGCACGGGGCATCGAGTTCAAGCGCGGCATCGTGCGCAAGCTGCCGCTGAGGTTCACGAGCCACCACGGTCGCACGCACCGGGTGGAGTACGAATACACCGAGGTGCTGATGGGCGGCAAGGAGTCGCCCTACCACACCGCCGAAGAGGGCGACGACTACGTGCTGTACGTGGGCGACAAGGACGTGTACCTCGAGCCCGGCGACTACCAGTACCGCATCACCTACACCACCAAGGGCCAGGTGGGTTTCTTCCCGGAGTTCGACGAGATCTACTGGAACGTGAACGGCAACGGCTGGGCCTTCTACATCGACAGCATCTCGGCCACGATCCACCTGCCGGAAGCCGCGCAGGTGCGGCAGACCGCCTGCTACACCGGCGTGATGGGCTCGACGGAAAGAGCATGTTCGGATTCGATCATCGATGCGCGCACCGTGCACTTCACCGGTCGTGCCATGAGCTACTACGAGGGCCTCACCGTGGCCGTGGGTTTCCAGAAGGGCGTGGTGGCCGAGCCGCCGCCGCCCACCTTTTTCGAGAAGTACGCGCTCGGCCTCGTGGGCGGTGCCATCACCCTGTTGCTCCTGCTCTACTACGCCATCACCTGGTTCCGTCATGGCCGCGATCCCGACAGCCCCGTGGTGATCCCGCTCTTCGAACCGCCCGACGGACTGTCACCGGCCTCCGTGGCCATGGTGATGAACGGCAGCTACGACAACGAGCAGATCACCCCGGCCATGATCTCGCTCGCGGTGAAGGGCCACATCCGCATCGAGGAGGAGACTCAGAAGATCCTGGGCATTTTCAAGCAGCATACGTACACCCTCCGGAAACTGAAGGGCGGCAGCGGTTTGCCGAAGGAGGAGCAGGAATTGCTCAACCGCATGTTCGGCTCGGGTTCGGAGAGCTTCGAGATCACCGGCTCGTACAACCCCACGGTGCAGAGCATGGCGAGCGCGTTCCGGGGCAAATTGCGCGACCAGTGGAGCGGCTTCCTCACCAAGGGCAACAACTGGAAGTTCTGGCTCATCGCCCTGCTCACCATCATCGTCTGCGTCATCGCGCTGCTGATCCTGCACGACTCCTACGATGGAGACTACGACCTACTGTTCTTCACCGGCTTCGTGGTGGCCAACCTGATCCTCTTCATCACCTACGCCCGCCTGATCCGGAAACCCAGCGTGGAGAAGCTGGCACTACGCGCCAAGTTGAAAGGCTTCAAGATGTACTTAGGCGCTGCGGAAGAGAAGCAGTTGCAGCATTTCAATCCGCCTGCGATGACGCCCGAAGTTTTTGAGAAGTACCTGCCCTACGCCATCGCCCTCGGTGTGGAGAAAGTCTGGGGCGAACGCTTCCAGGACCTGATCAACAAGGCCATGGTGGACAGCAGCTACCGCCCGGGCTGGTACAGCGGATCCATCGGGCATTTCGGATCCTTCGCGCACAGCATGAACTCGTCGTTCTCCAGCAGTGTGAACAGCTCCAGCACGCCGCCTTCAAAGAGTGGCGGCAGCGGTGGTGGTGGGTCTTCTGGCGGTGGCGGTGGTGGCGGAGGCGGCGGGGGGTGGTAGCGCACGAGCCGAGCGGTTGTTTCACTGAGAACCATGACCCTGGGCCACGTTCAACACTCTTTCACCCTATGGAGCGGACGGGAAGCGTGCGCGATCCTGCGGGCACACGGATTCGAGCAGATGCGACCGCGTGCCTCCTTGCGGTGTCAAGGCCGCCACATCATCATGCAGAAGGCCCTTGAAGGCTCCGCCATCACCGTGCCTGTGCCCGACCACGAGTAACTTCGCATCGGTACGCGCACGTCCATCATCCGCCAAAGCCGCGTGGACCGTTCTCTGTTCGCATGATCCCCGCCGGAAAGGGATGGAACACACCCATCTCGGACGAGTTCGACGCGTTGCTGGCAGAGCGCGATGGGTGGGGCGCGGAGGAGTTGGATCTCGTGATCAACTACGACATCAAGTACCGGATGGGAGACGAGTTGGAGGGATCAGAAGATCAGCGAATGAGCGGGCCACCCGAGAAGCACGAAGAGCACCGGAGTTTACCCGGTGAGCAGGAGATCACGCGCTTCGAGCTGCTGCGCGTATTGGATGGTGATGTTGAATGGATGCAAGCGCAGGAAGAATTGATCATCTGCCTGTGTCCGCCAGTGATCAAGCGGCTCATCGCCTACAGGGTGTTCGTGAACCACCAGTACGATGTGGTGCTGCGCGGCGTGTGCAGCGGCTGCAAGACCGACGCTACCCGCTACGTGGAGATCGGCGAGGATAGCGAGGTGGAGAGGCGGATCAAAAAGGTGCTCAAGGAGCGGGGGTGTGGATGACGCTGGTGCGCACCCTATTGCAGACACCCCAAGGATGAGATCGCCTTCAGGTCCGCCATGGTCCGGCTCCTCAGCAAGCCTTCCACCGAACGCACCATGGTGGGCAAGCCATCGGCCAGCCGTGATGTTCCCCACGTGCCACACAGGATCCGTCAGGATCGGACGACCATCGCGGTAGTGGCGGTGTGGTAGGCGCGTGTTCGGAGCCTCATCCAGGTCATAGCGCATGCACGTATCCGGTTCACGAGTGGAACCCATCCAGGAACCATCAGGTCCTCCGGACGTGCAGGACAAGTCGCGGAGGTGGCGATATGGTGGATCCACAAGCACGCTTCCCGGCATTCCCTGCGCGGCAACGTGAGCCCATCAACCGGAAAGAAGACCCGGCAGCCCTCTGGTAAACCCGCCCCATCCCGCGCTCGCCATACCTTGCCGCCGTTCCGGCATGAAGAAAGGCTATGATATCCTGCGGGATGGCGCCCGTAACCGTTCGGTGGAGTTCACCCGCGATGAACGTCGGGAGCTGGGCTTGGAGGGCCTGTTGCCCTATGCCGTGGTATCCCAACTACAACAGGTGAAGCGCGTGATGGGAGGCTTGCGCCGCAAGGCCAACGACCTGGAACGCTACATCCTGCTCAACTCCCTGCAGGATCGCAACGAGCGGCTGTTCTACACCGCGGTGATGCAACACCTGGAGGAGATCCTGCCGTTGATCTATACCCCCACCGTGGGGCAGGCCTGCCAGGAGTACTCCCGCATCTTCCGCCGAGCCAAGGGGTTCTACATCACGCCGGAGGATCGGGGCCGCATGGCGGAGATCATGGCCAACTGGCCCGAAAAGGACGTGCGCGTGATCGTGGTCACCGATGGGCAACGCATCCTGGGCCTGGGCGACCTGGGTGCCAACGGCATGGGCATCCCCATCGGGAAGCTCGCGCTATACACGGCCTCCGCGGGCATCCACCCGCACCAGTGCATGCCCATCACGCTCGACGTGGGTACCAACAACCAGGCCCTGCTCGACGACCCCTTCTACCTCGGCTATCCGCACCGTCGTCTCGAAGGCGATGCCTACTTCGACCTGGTGGATGAATTCGTCCAGGCCGTGCGGCAGCACTTCCCCCAGGCCCTGGTCCAGTTCGAGGACTTCTCCACGCCCAACGCCTACGCCTTGCTGGACAAGTACCGCGAGCGCGTGTGCTGCTTCAACGACGATATCCAGGGCACCGCCGCCGTGGCCCTGGCCGGCGTGTACGCCTCCACGCGCATCACCGGCATGGCCTTCAAGGACCTACGGGTGCTCTTCCTCGGCGCGGGCTCTGCCGCCACGGGTATCGCCGACCTCATGGCCTCCGCCT
>SSGN01000140.1 GCA_008016945.1 Flavobacteriales bacterium | reverse complement strand
TGAAAGGGAAGGTGAACGGGGTCATGTTGGGGATCGGGGGGGCGTTCCTGCTGTATGCCGGGATCGACAAGCGGGCGCCGAAATGGATGCGCGACCTTTCGCTCGAGTGGCTCTACCGCCTTTGGTTGGAGCCCCGAAGGCTTTGGCGCCGGTATGTGGTGACCAATAGCCTATTCCTCGTCTTATTCTTCAACGAAGCACTTCGGAGGGCATGGGGCGGGTCGCGCCAAGGGAAATGAAGGCCAACGGACCTGTCCAGGGATCGTGGTGCCGAGGTAAGGAAGGGTTGGAGGCGAGCCGAACTTCGACGAACGAATAAATTTTGTCGACAAGTTTGACAATGGCTCGACGGGTGCTCTACATTTGGCGAACTCGCAGTTTGGACCGGGACAAGGCTTGGGTAGGAACACACCATGGAAAAGACGATCGGAACAGTACAGCGCCCTGGGCTCCGCAGCGTAAGCGGTGCCGAGTTGAGCACTGAACTATCTACCTTGCTCCGTTCAGGCAGAACCTCATTACACAACGTGCAGACCGGACTGAACAAAGTGCTCACACTGGAGCCACTGACCACCGTCAAGGACCTGGTGATCGTGGGTGATGGTCCTGCTGCGGAGGAGATCTTCCGGTATTGCGAGGATCAAACGGTGCGCGGTTACCGGTTCCGTGGCATTTTCAACGATGAGCCGATCACCGGCCTTTTGGGACAACGTCGGGTGGGTGATGTGGAGGCCGTACGGTCCTTCGCGGTCCAGAACCGGATCGATATCCTGTACTGTGCCCTGCCGGGCACGCGCCGGGCCGACATCACCGACCTGATGGAGTTCTGCGAGCGCAACACCATCCGTTTCCGGGTGATCCCCAGTGCGGAAAGCTTCATTCCGGTAGTGAAGACCTCGGAGCTGGAGTTCCATGGAGAGGTGCCGGTGAGCAAGATCCGGCGCGAGCCCCTGGATAGTGCCACGGCGCGGTGGATGAAGCGGGCCTTCGACATCGTCTTCTCCTTCTGCGTGATCGTCTTCGTGTTCTCGTGGCTCTTCCCGTTGCTGGCCCTCCTGGTCAAGCTGTCGAGCAAGGGCCCCGTGTTCTTCAAGCAGAACCGTTTGGGGCGCGATAACAAGGAGTTCGTGTGCTGGAAATTCCGCAGCATGCGCATGAACGCGGAGGCCGATAGCAAACAGGCCACCAAGAACGACCCTCGGGTGACCAAGGTGGGAGCCTTCCTGCGCAAGAGCAACCTGGATGAGATGCCGCAGTTCTTCAATGTGTTCATGGGGCAGATGAGCGTGGTGGGGCCGCGCCCACACCCCCTGCGCCTCAACGACCAATACCGCGACATCATCGATAAGTACATGGTGCGGCACTTCGTCCGGCCGGGCATCACCGGTTGGGCACAGGTGAATGGCTTCCGAGGCGAGACACGCACCCCGGAACTCATGGAGCGCCGGGTGGAACTCGATGTGTGGTACCTGGAGAACTGGTCGTTCTGGCTGGACCTGAGGATCGTGGTGAAGACCGTGACCAACATGCTCGGCAAGGAGGAGAACGCCTACTGAAATCGATGGATCCGAACTTGAGCCCCGCTTCGGCGGGGCTTTTTCTTGCAGAACGCTTCCCCGGATCAAGGAACATGCTATATTTGCGCTCCCTTTTCGGAAAAGGCAACGAACGTCATGGCCAACCACAAGTCCGCACTCAAGCGTGTCCGTCAGACCGAGACCCGCAACGAACGCAACCGCTTCCAGAGCAAGACCACGCGCAATGCGGTGCGCAAACTGCGTGCAACCGCTGATAAGAAGGAAGCGGAGAAGCTCCTGCCCGAGGTGAACTCCATGCTGGACAAGCTGGCCAAGAACAACCTGATCCACAAGAACAAGGCGTCCAACCTGAAGTCTTCGGTGAAGCGCCACGTGAACACGTTGAAATAACCGGCTCCGCCAGTTCCTTACCTTGGACAGGTCCTCGATCGAGGGCCTGTTCCCATTTCATACCTTCAATGATGTCTGGAGGCCCCAGCAAGCTCACCATCCCGGAATGGTCCAAGGACGATCGGCCACGGGAGCGGTTGCTGGCGCGCGGTGTGAAGGCCTTGAGCGATGCGGAGCTGGTGGCCATCCTGATCCGCAGCGGCACCCCCACCGACAGTGCGCTGGACCTGGCGCGCATCATCCTGAGCCAGGCGGGCAACGACCTGCATAAGCTCGCCGGGCTGGGCGTGAATGAGCTCATGCGGATCCATGGGGTGGGCGAAGCCAAGGCCATGAGCATCGTGGCCGCCTTGGAGCTGGGGCAGCGCCGCCGCGACCTCAACGTGAGCCAGCGCCCCTTGATCGTGGACAGCCGCTCGGCCTTCGAGCTGCTGCAACCTGTGCTGGGCGATCTGCCTTATGAGGAGTTCTGGCTGTTGTTGTTGGACCGGGGCAACCGCCTGATCAACCGGTACCAAGTGAGCCAGGGCGGCATGCACGGGACGGTGGCCGATCCCAAGCGCATCTTCAAGGAGGCCTTGGACCAGCGCGCCAGCGCGGTGATCCTCTGTCACAACCACCCCAGTGGCCAGTTGCGGCCCAGTACGGAGGATATCATGCTCACGCGCAAACTCGTGGAGGGCGGGCGTTTCCTGGATATCGTGGTCCAGGACCATCTGATCGTGACCAGCAGCGGCTATTACAGCTTCGCTGATAATGGCCAATTGAACTGATCGATGGCTCAAGCGCTTCGGATCCTGACCGTCGTAGGGGCTCGCCCCCAATTCATCAAAGCAGCGGCGTTGGGTAGGGCGATCGCGGGGAAGTTCGCCGGCCGGATCGAAGAAACACTGTTGCACACGGGCCAGCATTACGATACGTCCATGAGTGCGGTGTTCTTCGAGGAACTGGGGCTGCGTACACCGGCGGTGTGTATCGGGTCAACGCCGGAAAGTGCGGCCCACCTTGGGCGCATGATGGATGGGGTGGGGACGTACCTGGCCAATGATCGCCCGGATCTGATGCTCGTCTATGGCGATACGAACAGCACCTTGGCCGGTGCCATGGCCGCCCGGCGCATGGGTGTGCCTGTGGCCCATGTGGAGGCCGGCCTGCGCGCCTACGACAATAGCATGCCCGAGGAGGAGAACCGGGTGCTGGTGGATCATGCGAGCACCTGGCTGTTCTGCCCCACGGCATCGGCATCCGCCAACTTGGCCGCGGAAGGCATCGCAGGAGATGCCTCACGACCTCTTGGGGCGCGCAACCCCTCCGTTCGCTTGGTGGGCGACGTGATGTTGGACAACACCTTGCATTACGCGGCACAGGCGCGCACCCGGCCTGTGGTGGAACGGCTGGGTCTTCGGGATCGGGCGTACTTGGTGGCTACCGTGCACCGTGCGGGTACAGCGGACGATCCCGCGGTGATGCAAGGGCTTCTTGCCGCATTCAGCGGGATCCATTCGGCCACGGGATCCGAGGTGGTGATGCCTATGCACCCCCGTACGGCGCGCACCGTGGCCGGTCTAGATGGAGGGGTATGGCCCGGAGTGCGGATCGTACCTCCCATGGGCTACCTCGATATGTTGGCCTTGGTGGATGCCTCCCAAGGCGTGCTCACCGATAGCGGCGGTCTTCAGAAGGAGGCTTGTTTCTTGGGCAAGCGCTGTTTGATCCTCCGCGACCGTACGGAATGGGGGGAGCTGTTGGGTGCGGGAGGTTCCTTCCTGGTGGGCACCGATACCGAGCGTATCGTGGCCGAAGGGCGGCATCTTTTGGAGCCCTATCCAGCACCGGCGGTGGACGCCTTCGGCGATGGTCACGCGGCGGAACGCATCTGTGAAGAACTCCTGAGGCAAGCATGATCCGATCGGTCTTGTCATACGTTGGATCCTTCGCGGGAGCTTTGACGCGACCGCGACCGCGTGCGTTGATCCTGGCCCACGCCAGAGGCGTGTCGGGTGAGGCCGGGGATCGGCGAGCGGCGCTGCGTGCCGCACTGGGTTACCTCCTGCGGGCCCAACAGCAGGGTGAGGATGCAGGGATGGGCAGCTACCACCTGGATCACGGTTGGGGCGCCTCCTATCCCGAGACCACGGGGTATGCGATCCCCACGTTGCTTGCGGCCGCTGACCTGCTCGGTGTACCCGCATATCGGGAGGCGGCGATCCGTGCGGCAGAATGGCTGCTCACGATCCAGCGTGCCGATGGTGGCTGGCAAGGTGGGCGCGTGGGCGAAGGCCGATCGAGCGTCGTATTCAATACGGCACAGGTGGTACGAGGCATGCTGGCCGCCCATGCGCACACCCAGCGTGCGGAGTTCCTGGAGGCCGCGTTGCGGGCCGGTGGGTGGATGGCCGCAGTGCAGGATGCCGATGGGGCCTGGCGCGGCTCCAATTTCATGGGTGTGGCCCGTGTGTACGATACCTACGTGGACGCCCCTTTGCTGCGGCTCCATGGGCTCACGGGTTCCGAAGCACTGCGGTCGGCGGCACTACGCAACCTGGAGTGGGTGTTGCAACAGCGCCGGACCAATGGTTGGTTCGCCAACGCGGATAACACGATCAAGCACAACCGAAGGCCCATCACGCACACGATCGCGTACACCTTGGATGGGCTGGTGGAGTGTGGTGTGATCACCGGCGACCAACGCTTTCTGGATGCCGCTCGGCCGGCGGCCCACCTGCTGGCGGAGCGGTTCCTCGCCGAAGGCCGTCTGAATGGCCGCTACGATGCCTCCTGGGCTGGCACTGAATACCCGCTCATGACCGGGTGTGCACAGCTGGCCATCGTATGGTCGCGCCTTGATGCGATCCTCCCGGACGCGGGTCTTCGCGAGGCCCGTTCGCGGATAGTGACCTACCTGGAGAAGGTGCAGCGGCTGTCCGACCAAGGGCCTGCGGCCATCCACGGGGCCATGCCCGGCTCCTTCCCATTGTGGGGGCGATATGAGAAGTTCGCCTTCCCGAATTGGGGCACGAAATACTTCGCCGACGCGTTGCTTTGTGCCGAAGGCCACCCGCCGGCCCATTAACACCGTGGAACGCTTCGATCCGATCCTTCTCTTCGAGCAAGCCGCTGCGCTCTGGCCAGAGCGACCGGCCCTTCAAGTGGGTGGTGAAGTGTACAGTTATCAGCGGCTCGATGGATGGAGCGATGCCATCGCCGAGCGGATCGTGCGCGCAGGCCACCAAGGGCGACGTGTGGCGTTCGTGGCCACGAAGGAGGCTTCGTCCTATGCGGCCATCCTGGGTATCCTCAAGGCGGGGTGCGCGTACGTGCCGTTACCTCCGGAGGGGCCTGCGGCCCGTTGGTCGAGCATGCTCGACCAAGCGGGTGTCCAAGCCCTGGTGGGTGATGCCGTCCAGCCCGGGCTCACCTCCATTCCGTCCGGTGAAGGCCACGCGGTGTTCCGCGATCGGCCGGTCGGTGAAGAGGCCTACGTGCTCTTCACCAGTGGCAGCACCGGAGGGCCGAAGGGGGTGAGCGTGAGCAGGGCGAACGTCGCGGCCTACCTGGCGCATCAACGCATCACCTACCACCTGAACGAACATGATCGGTTCAGTCAATTCTTCGCGCTCACCTTCGACCTGAGCGTGCACGACATCTTCTTGTGTTGGTCAGTGGGCGCTTGTTCGTGCGTGCCATCTGCCCAGGACATGCTGCGGGCGGTCACCTTCGCGCGTAATGAAGGGGTCACCGTGTGGTTCTCAGTGCCCTCGCTGGCCATGTTGATGCATCGCACCCGTGCGCTCACACCCGGATCGCTTTCCACGGTGCGGCTGGCCTTCTTCTGCGGCGAGCCGCTCACCTGGCCCGTTGCACGTGTCTTCGGCCAGGCGGCACCACAGGCACGGATCATCAACTTGTACGGTACCACCGAGGCCACCATCGCGATCACCGCATACGAGCTGGGGCCCCGGATGGGCGAAGATGGCACCGTGCCGATCGGTACGGTGTTCAACGGTTCGGTCGCCCGGGTGGTGGAGGAGGAGCTTCAGTTGGGAGGGCCGCAGGTGTCCGCGGGATATGTGGGGAATACCCCCGCTACGGAAGCAGCCTTCATCACGGATGCGGGGGGGCGCTGGTACAGGACCGGTGATCGTGTGCGGAAGGGTGAGGCGGGTGTGTTCCATTTCCTGGGCCGTATCGATGATCAAGTGAAGATCATGGGCCACCGGGTGGAGCCTTCGGAGGTGGATGTCGCATTGGGGCCTTTGGTCCAAGGCAGCGTGTTCACGTTGGCGCATCGCGGTGCCGATCGTGTACGGTTGTACACATTCGTGGATGTGCCCTTCGATCATGCGGCGCTGATGAGCGAACTTCGCACGACCTTGCCCGCGTACATGCTGCCGGAGCGGATCATCGGTGTGGAGACCATGCCAACGACCCCCCACGGCAAGCTGGACCGCAAGGCCTTGTTAGCGCTGATCGAACATGGATAGAGCGGAAATGTTGGAACGCCTGCGGGATCGCCTCGCCCAACGGGCGGAGCGGTTGGGATTGCATCGCGAGGAACTGGTGGGGTCGCTGGACCTGGTGCGCAGTGGCCTGCTCGATTCCTTGGGGTTCGTTGATCTGATCACCGAGCTGGAGCAGGTGGTGGGCCGCGAGGTGGACCTGGCGTCGGCGTTCGATGCACCCGGAGCCACCACCGTGAATGGAGTGATCGCCCTCTTCACCGAAGCATGAGCAGCGTTACCATCATCGCCATCACGGATCCGGCGGATGCGCGGTTGGAGCAGGTGCTGCCCATGTTCGAGGATCTGCATGCGGTGATGCGCCGATACGGGATGATCCAGCGTCTGGCGCCCGATGGAGCACGGTTGTGGATGCAGGGCATGAAGGCGGGGCTGGAGCGCTTCGGGCGCATTGTGGTGGCCATGGATGGCGACAAGGTCGTCGGTTTCACCTGTGGTTCGATCAAATTGGCACCGGAGTATCTGGGTGGTGCACGGGTAGGCCATTGGACCCACCTCTATGTGGCGGAGGCTTATCGGCGTGGCGGCATCTCACGCGCCATGTCGGACCTGTTGCACGCGTGGTTCCTCGAGAAGGGGGTGGAGAACGTGGAGACGCAGGTGGTGCGTGATCACCCGAGCTCCTTGCGCTTCACACAGTCGTTCGGTTACAAGGTGGAGTGGTACAACCTGCGCCTTTTGCCGTGAACCAGGTGGTGCAGCTACAGGGGATCCCGGAGCGTATCGGGCTGAAGCACGGGCAGAACGTCGTGCTCTCCGCCGATGTGACGCGGCTGGCGTGGATGCATCGCCGTTCGGGAACCCAGCGCGTACCGGGTATGTTGCTGGAAGCCTTCTTGGAACATCTGGGGCCGGACGGCACCTTGGTCGTTCCGACCTTCAATCATGACCTGCGGGACGGCGGATCGTTCGATCGGCAGCGGACACCGCCCATCACGGGTGTGCTACCCACCACCGCCTTGGCACACCCTGCGTTCTTGCGCACCCGCCATCCGTTGCACTCCTTCGCTGTGGCGGGGGCCGCACAGGCACGCTTTCTGGCGCTCGATGACGCGAGCAGCTTCTCGGATGCCTCACCGTTCGCACTGTTCCGGACCGAGGGGTTCGTGGTGGTGGGCGTCGATATGGCGTTGGACCATGCGTTCTCCTATTTCCACCACGTGGAGGAACGGGAGCGTGTTCCGTACCGCCGGTGGCGTGACCTGACGATCCACTATACCGATGAAGGTCGGGAAACAGCACGTCGATACCGGTTCTACGCCAAGCGCTGGGGCTATGCCAATCGCCTGCGCGACCTGCGCCCGTTGTTGGAGCAGGCGGGGGCCATGCGCAGCTATGCTTTCGAGGGGATCCGGGCCTTGACCGTGGACGTGGCGTTGGCGCATCCGGTGATCGAGCGGGACATCCGGACGAACCGGGCGCGGAGCATCGTTCACTTCACGGCAAGGAACTGGGTGCGCGATCTGGTGCGCACGGTGCGCCCGCGTTCCTCATCCACCGACCATCCGTCGCCGAGCGATGCGCGTTCTCATTGATCATCCATCGCCCCGTGCGGAGTACGTGATCCAACACGTACTGTCGAACATGCTGGGGATGTCGGTGGAGTTCGTGCTGCATGTGGAGGATCTGCTGGCCACCGATGGCCCCAAACTGTGGTATGGCGGCACCGCCCTGAACGGTGTGTTGCATATCCCGGATAGCGGCGGACTGCGGCTGGATCGCGTGCCGCAGGTGAGTGATCACCATGGCGGTCCTTGGTTGTTCGAGGTGAATGGCCGGCACGATGTGTTCGCCTCGATCTTCTACCTGTTGTCGCTGGTGGACGAACTGCGGTGTACCGATCGGGATGCACATGGGCGGGTGCCGAGCGAAGTCTTGTTCGCCGTACGTACCGGGTTGGCCGATGCGCCATGGGTGGACCGTTGGGCACTGGCACTTGCGCAAGACATCGAGAAGCGTTGGCCGGGCGCAACGCAGCGCAGGAGCCATTACCGGCACGTGGCCACCGTTGACATGGACAGTGTATCGCGCTTTCGTGGGCGTTCGTTACCCCGGGCGTTGGGGGCCACGGTGAAAGAACTTCTGCGAGGTGCCTTCGGTGAGGCGATCGATCGTTGGGCGGTGCGATCGGGGTTGCGCGAAGACCCGTACCTCGCGGCCATGGAAGTGGTGGGTGAGCAGCGACAGGCATTGGCCGACGCCCTGTTCTTCTTCCTCATGCGTGGCCATACCGCCCATGATCATGCGGCGGCACAGGACCATCCTGATTTCCGCAGGTCGGTGGCGCGTGCGGCACGGTACGGTGCAGTGGGGTTGCATCCTTCGTACGCGACCAGTACATCACCAGGCCTCATCGCCCGGGAGCGCGATCAGCTGGAAGCCATCCAGGGTGCGAAGGTGCGCGCCTCGCGCCAGCATTTCCTGCGCTGGCAGGTGCCGGAGACACTTCGCGAACTTGAGGCGCTCGGTTTCGTGGAGGACCACACCCTTGGTTTCGCGGACCGGGTGGGGTTCCGTGCGGGAACATGCACCCCGTTCGCTTGGTACGACCTTGAACAGGAGCGCGTTTCGGGATTGATGCTGCATCCTTTCGCCGCCATGGATAGCGCTTTGATCGACCGGATGCGGCTGGGTCCGGAAGCGGTGGTGGAGCGGATGTGCGCACAAGCCGACCTGGTGCGCGCCGTGGATGGTACGTTCGTGTCGGTATGGCATGACCGCTACCTTAGTGGGTATCGTGGATCCGCACCCTGGCCAAGCGTCTTCCGCCAAGTGGCACAACACGCCAAGCCATGATCCGGCACCTTACTCACGGTATGATCGACAAGGCCGAGTGGGATCGGCTGTTGCTGCGATGTCCCGATCGGCTGTGGTACATGCAGAGCTGGGTGTTGGACCTGTGCTGCCCGCAGTGGGAAGCCTTGGTGAGCGATGATGGAAGCATCATGCCCTTGATCTGGCGACGGAAGTTCGGTGTGGACTATCTCTACCAGCCGTATGCCGTGCAGCAGCAAGGGGTCTTCACACCGAACCGTACCCGCGACACGGACCAAGCGTTCCTCAACGCCGTTCCGGAACGGTTCCGATACTGGGATATCCATGTGAACTCCGTCATGCACGTGCGCGTGGGCCCCGATATTCGGACCACCACCGCCAACACCCAGGACCTGCTTCTGGACAAGGACCCCTCGGCGCTTCGCGCCGCCTATTCCAAAGGGCATCTCCGGAACCTGCGGAAGGCGGGAGACAACCCTCCGGTGGTCCACACGAACGTTGGTGTCCAGGAGTTCGTCTCCCTCTTCGACCGCACCACGGGCCGTCGCTTCAAGAACATTCCCCAAGGTGGAATGCTGCTGTTGGAGCGGCTTTTGGCCGGCGCCAGGGAGCGCGGCCAATGCACCCTGACGGGGGTGCGCGAGCGTGGCATGCTGGTGGCTGGGGCCTGTTTCGTGGAGTGGGAAGGCCGCTCCATCCTGTTGAAGTCGGCCAACGATGAGCAGGGTGCGAAGGTGCAGGCGATGTTCCACATCGTGGACCGCTACATCACCGAGCATGCGGGCACCGGCGTGCTCCTGGACTTCGCGGGTTCGAACACGGAGAGCACAGCGCGTTTCAATCAAGGTTTCGGAGCGCGCAGCTCGGTATATTTACGCCTGGTGCGGAACCGACTTCCGGCACCGATAAAGTGGTTGAAGCGATAACGGATCATGGTGAAGGAACTGGTGAAGGAACGGAGCGTGGTGAACCATTTCATCGCGGAATTGCGCGACGTACAGGTGCAGAAGGACCCCATGCGGTTCCGTCGGAACCTGGCGCGCATCGGCGAAGTGATGGCGGTGGAGATCAGCCGTACCCTGGAGTTCAAGGAGACCGAGGTGGTCACCCCCTTGGGCGTGGCACGGACGGACTTGATGGCCGAACAACCGGTGCTGGCCACGATCCTGCGCGCCGGGCTGGCCATGCATCAAGGGTTCATGAACTACTTCGACCGGGCGGATAGCGCCTTCGTGAGCGCCTACCGCAAGCACCGCAAAGGCGAGGATGCCTTTGAGATCGAGGTGGAGTACATGAGCAGCCCGTCGCTGGAAGGCCGTGTGGTGGTGCTGTGTGATCCCATGCTGGCCTCGGGACGGAGCATGGTGCTGGTGTACAAAGCGCTGCTGCGACTGGGAAAGCCCAAGGCCTTGCACGTGGCCTCGGTCATCGCCAGCGTGGAGGGGCTGGAATATGCGAAGGCGCATCTTCCGGCGGGCACCCACTTCTGGATCGGCGCCGTGGATGACGAGATGACAGCACAGGCGTACATCGTACCAGGGCTTGGTGATGCCGGTGATCTCGCCTACGGGGAAAAGGTCTGATGGAAGCCTTTCTCGCTGCGCTATCCGTTGTTCTGACGGCATCGGTGAAGTTCCTTTTCGCCGGGCTGGTCTCCTTCGGAATGGGGAATGGTTTCTGGGAGACGCTGATCTACACGGCCCTCGGCGGTTTGCTGGGCATGTGCGTGTTCTACCTGGGAGGTAAAGGGCTGCTGGAGTGGTTCCGGAAGCGGTATCTGCGTCGTGTGCAGGAACGGACCTCGAAAGGCCTGCCGCCCAAGCGGATCTTCACGCGTACCAACCGCCTGATCGTGCGCGTGAAACAGCGCTACGGCATCCTGGGCCTGGCGATGTTCGCGCCTCCCACGCTCTCCATTCCGGTCACCGCGTTGCTGGCAGCGAAGTATTTTCGGCACGATCGTCGCACCCTGCCCACGTTGTTGGTCTCGGTGCTGCTATGGTCCGCGGTGCTGAGCATGGCCTGGAGCATGATCCGATGAAGAAGTACGCCCACCTCTTCTTCGACCTGGACCACACCTTGTGGGATTTCGAGACCAACTCACGAGCCACCTTACGCGAGCTCCACGCTGCCGAGCGATTGCTGGAGCGTGGTGTGCCAGACGCGGCCGAGTTCATCGATGCCTACGAGGAGGTGAATCAGGGCCTGTGGCGGCGGTATGAGAGCGGACACATCGACCGGCATGTTCTGCGGGTGCTACGGTTCCGGAACACGCTGTTGCGTTTCGGGGTGAAGGACGATGCGCTGGCCGATCGCATGGGGAGGGAATACCTGGCGTTGACCCCGAAGCGCACCACCCTGATGCAAGGGGCGCGAGAACTGCTCACCGACCTCGGTGGGCAGTATCGCATCCACATCATCACCAACGGATTCCACGAGGTGCAGGAGGAGAAGGTCGCATGCAGCGGCCTGGCGGAACACATCGATCTGCTTCTGTCCAGCGAAATGGCCGGAGCCAAGAAGCCTGATCCGCGGATCTTCCGTGCGGCCTTGCAACGCACCAAGGCCAGGGCCGATGAAAGCCTAATGATCGGAGACAGCGTGGCGGCCGATATCGCGGGGGCACGTGCTGCGGGTTGGGACCAGGCACACTTCGCCCCGAACGGCGGGGGCGATGATCAGGCGACGTACGTACTACAACGGTTGGACGACCTGCGCGGTATCCTCCTGTGATGGGCTCGTGCCGTCCGGTTGGAACACGTATTCCATCAATTGCCGCGTGCCCGTGATATGGCTGTGGCGCAGGAACCGCACCATGGATCCGCTCACCACCACACCCCGGTATTCGATCTCGCCCTTCTCGGGATGCGTGATGAACACCAAGCTGTCGCCCACCAGGTCCACCGGTACGTTATGTAGGCCCAGACCCGGGTTGCCTCGGGTCTCGCGCACGAGGTAGGCCGGCAGGTCCTTCTCCACTTCCTGGGTGCCGTTCACCGTTACCACCCGCCCTTCCGGGAAGAACCGGAGCAGATAGATGAGGTTGCCCACGGTGTATCGGTAGTGGCCATCGAAGCGCAGGCCACTGCCCACCAGCGGGCCGTCGGTCGAGGTGGTGGAGGGCTGGTCCGAACCCGCCGGTATGGGGCCATCAGGGCTCAACAGGCTCTTGCCCACCAAGGCGATGGCGAGGGCGGCGATGATACCGATCAGGATGGTCTTGATGGTGTTGTTCATGGTTCACTGCTTGAAACGGGCGATCACCGATGCGGACCCCGTCACCACCTGACCGAGGGCCACCTCCACCTGGGCATCGAGCGGCAGGAAGAGGTCCACGCGCGAACCGAATTTGATGAAGCCGAACTCGCTGCCTTGTGTGGCAGGCTGGTCCGGGCGCGCGTAGGTGCAGATCCGCCGGGCCAGCGCGCCAGCGATCTGGCGGAAGAGCACTTCGCCGTGTCGCGGATGTCGGTTCACCACGGTGCTGCGCTCGTTCTCGGTGCTGCTCTTCGGGTGCCAGGCCACGAGGTACTTGCCGGGGTGGTACTTGTAATACGTGGTGGTGCCGCCGATGGGATGATAGTTGATGTGCACGTTCAGCGGGCTCATGAAGATGGAGACCTGAAGGCGTTTGTCCTTGAAATATTCAGGTTCGTGCACTTCCTCGATCACCACCACCTTGCCGTCGCAAGGGGAGATGATGGCGGAATCGTCGTTGGGCCTTGAGCGCTTGGGCACGCGGAAGAACCAGAGCACGATGGCGAGCACAGCGATCAGTAGGGCCGCGAGGATCATGGCGAGGAAGTCCGGGAGCACGGGCCATTTCAGCAGGGTGAACAGGCCGAAGCAGACCACGGCGATAACGATCAGGATGGTGGGAGTTCCTTCGCGGTGCAGGCGCATCGATCGGGTGATGGTTCGGTCAAATATAGAAGGCTCTTTCTGCCCCTACCGGATCAGGAAGAGATAGATCAATGTCGCGGGTATGGCGAGCAGGAAGCCATCGAAGCGGTCGAGGATGCCGCCATGGCCGGGCAGGATGGTGCCGGAGTCTTTCACGCCGCGTTCCCTTTTGAAGGCCGATTCGAGCAGGTCGCCGATGGTGGAGGTGATGGCGATGATACCGCCGGCGATGATCCATTGGTGCAGGCGCAGTTCGTGGTGGAAGGAGCCCAGGAGCCATGCCACGCCCAAGGTGAGGGCGATGCCGCCCAGGAGGCCCTCCACGGTCTTCTTGGGCGAAACGGCGGGCAACAGCTTGGTCCGCCCCACGGCGCGCCCGACCAGGTAGGCACCGGTGTCGTTGGTCCAGAGCAGGATCATGAAGCCGATGAACATCCACGGGCCGAAGGCGAACAAGTAAGGCATGAGGCCGAAGGGCACCGCCACCAGCATGATGGCCGTGAGGATGCCGCCCAAGAAGGAAAGCGGGGCGGGCTGGCCGTGGAGCAGGGCCCAGGTGATGGCGGCGACCACCAATAGGAAACTCACGGCCACGGAGTAGCTGATCGTCCAATCGCTGTAGAAGGCCCCCATGGCGAGGGCGGCGTACACGCCGCCGCCACAGAGCAGGGTCCAGGTCATCGCGGGGTCGTCCGGAGTGTCGGTGGAGAGGCGGTGCAGTTCGCGCAAGGCGATCAGGCATACCGGGAAGTAGAGCATCGCCGTGGTGAACGGCCCCGCCCAAGCCGCACCCAGGGTGAGAGCCACATACACGGCTCCGGTCAACGAGCGGACGCTGAGTTCCTTCATGATTCGTTGGATCCGCGGATCAGCCGGATCGCGCGAAGTACGTCATCGCGGTCCACCATCACCTCGATGGATCCCATGGAAGGGTACACCGATGATCGTTGATCGAGCACCATGGCCGGGATATCGTTCGCCTCCAGCCGTCCGCGCAGCATTTCAGCTTCGTGCCGGTCACGGGCGGTATGGATCGGCGTCCAGTTCGCCATGGCGGGGTAAGGATCACGCCTGCCCGGCGCTTTCGCCAGCGGGTTCGGTCCGTTGGGTGGTGCTGGCACCGCTGCCATTGACGTATCCGTTGTTGGTGGCGGGCTCCGGTTTCTGGAACGGGCGGTGTCCGAAGATCTTCTCCAGGTCCTCTTTGAAGATCACCTCCTTCTCCAGCAGTTGGGTGGCGAGCGCGGTGAGCTTGTCCTTGTTCTCGCTGAGGATGCGTTTGGCGCGGAGGTATTGGCCTTCCACGAGTTTGCTCACCTCCTCGTCGATGGTCTGGGCCTGCTTCTCGCTGTACGGTTTGCCGAAGGTGTATTCGCTTTGGCCGGAGCTGTCGTAATAGCTGATGTTGCCGATGCGATCGTTGAGGCCGTACATGGTGATCATGGCATAGGCCTGCTTGGTCACCTTCTCCAGGTCGCTCAGGGCGCCGGTGCTCACCTTGCCGTAGATCACATCCTCTGCGGCACGCCCGCCCAATGCGGCGACCATCTCGTCCAACATCTGCTCGGCGGTGGTCAGGTGCCGTTCTTCGGGCAGGTACCAAGCGGCGCCCAAGGAGCGCCCACGGGGTACGATGGTCACTTTGATCAGGGGGCTGGCGTGTTCCACGAGCCAGCTCACGGTGGCATGTCCGGCTTCGTGGTAGGCGATGGCCTGTTTCTCCTCGGTGGTGATGATCTTGTTCTTCTTCTCGAGGCCACCGATCACGCGGTCCACCGCATCGAGGAAGTCCTGCTTCTCCACGCTGGTCTTCTTTTTGCGCGCGGCGATGAGGGCGGCTTCGTTGCAGATGTTGGCCAGGTCGGCGCCGCTGAACCCGGGCGTCTGGCGAGCCAGGAAGGCCACGTCCACGTTGATGTCGAGTTTCAGGGGCTTGAGGTGGACCTTCAGGATCTCCTCCCGTTCGTTGAGGTCGGGCATGTCCACGAAGATCTGGCGGTCGAAGCGGCCGGGGCGCAGCAGGGCGCGGTCCAGCACATCGGCCCGGTTGGTGGCGCCGATCAGGATCACGCCGCTGTTGGTGCCGAAGCCATCCAGCTCGGTGAGGAGCTGGTTCAGGGTGTTCTCCCTTTCGTCGTTGGCGCCCATGCTCACGCTGCGTCCGCGTGCACGGCCGATGGCATCGATCTCGTCGATGAAGATGATGCTGGGGGCCTTCTCCTTGGCTTGTTTGAACAGGTCGCGCACACGGCTGGCGCCCACGCCGACGAACATCTCCACGAAATCGGAGCCGCTCAGGCTGAAGAATGGCACGTTGGCCTCGCCGGCGATGGCTTTGGCCAGCAGGGTCTTCCCGGTGCCCGGAGGGCCTACGAGCAGCGCGCCTTTGGGGATCTTGGCGCCCAGGTCGGTGTACTTCTTGGGGGTCTTCAGGAAGTCCACGATCTCTTGGAGTTCTTCCTTGGCCTCGGCCAAGCCGGCCACATCGTTGAAGGTGACATTGGTGCTCTTGCCGCCCTCGAACACCTGCGCGCGGCTCTTGCCGATGTTGAAGATCTGCCCGCCGGGACCGGCACCACCGCCGATGCGCCGCATCACGAACATCCAGATGGCGATCATGATGCCGAAGAAGAGCACCCAGTTGAGGATCTCCTTGCCCCAGTTGTCCTGGACCTCGTATTCGTAGGGTACATGGTGTTTCTCCGCCTCTTGCACGATCCGGTCCTTGAGCACGTTGCTGCTGCCCATGTTGAAGGCGTAGTGCGGGCCGGTCACATTGGCTCCGGAGATGGGCGACCCCTTGATCTTGCTCTTGTGCGGCTCTTTGTCCAGACGGTCCTTCTTGATGAAGACCTTCACCACCTGGTCGTTCATCACCACGATGCGTTGCACGTCCCCCGAATCCAGCATCTGCTGGTACTCGGTGGGGTCGATCTTCATCATCCCCCCGCCGTATTGGAACAGGTTGATGGAAAGGATCACCAGGATGATGATGCCGTAGATCCAATAGAAGTTGAAGGAGCGCTTGGGCCCCTTGTTACCACCTTCGGTCCGCTTTTCGTTGTTCTCCACGTTGGTCGTCGTTCTCCGTTCGTTCAAGCCACGTTCTCGTACCGCTTACTGGCGGCGTCGCCCCACAGGTCCTCCAATCCGTAGTAGGACCGTTTGTTCCGGTGGAAGATGTGGACCACCACGTTCACGTAATCCATCAGCACCCATTCGGAGTTGCTGGAGCCTTCGGTTTGCCAGGGCTTTTCACCGGTCCTCTCGCGGGCGACCTTCTCCACCGAGCGTTGGATGGCATCCACCTGGGTGGCCGAGTCGCCGTGGCAGATGATGAAGTGGTCGCTCACCGCATTGGGCACCACACGCAGGTCGAGGTGCACGATATCCTTGCCCTTCACCTCCTGGATCCCAGCGATGATGGCGTCCACGAGTAGGGCAGAGGCGCTAAGGGCTTTCTTCATCCGTTTACTTTGGTCCGTTCAAAGGTACGAAGTTCCCCACGCCAGCTTGGAGCTGGCACCAAGCGGTCTGAAGCATGGCCATAGGGCACCCGGTCATTTCGTTCGATACGGTGGAGAGCACCAACAAAACGGCTGCCGAACTGCTGCGCCTGTCGAAGGTGCAGCATGGGGCTGTCATTGTGGCCCGTGCGCAGACCGCAGGCGAAGGCCAGCGCGGCCGGACGTGGGTGTCGGAACCGGGTGCCGATCTGACGTTGAGCGTGGTCCTGGAGCCCGAACGATTGCGGGCGGTGGACCAGTTCGAGCTGAGCAAGGTGGCGGCGCTGGCGGTGGCCGAGGTGGTGCGCCAGCGGGTGTCGGGCGAGGTGCGTATCAAATGGCCCAACGATGTGCTGGTGGGCCGAAACAAGGTATCGGGGATCCTGATCAAGAACGAGCTGGTGGGGGAGTGGGTGCAGAGCAGCGTGGTGGGGATCGGTATCAATGTGAACAGCGCGGGGTTCCCGGATGAGCTGGTGGCGACCAGCCTGTTGCTCGAGACAGGGGGGGTGGTGCCGGTTGATGGTCTGCGGCAGGACCTGTGCGCGGCCCTGGCACGGTACTGGGCCCTGCTGGAGCGGGGAGGGGCGGACCTCGCCGAGGCGTATACGGCGCAGTTGTGGATGCGTGGGCGATGGGCCGATATGGTGCTCGACGCCCGGCCGGTAACGGTGCGGCCGCTGGACGTGGACGGGTCCGGCAGGCTGCTGGTGGAGGATCCGGACGGGAGGGTGGCCGTCTATGGGCTTGACCGTCTGCGGTTTGCGCCACGATGACAGAAGTTTTGCCCCGGGCTTGCGGAAAAGTGGAAAAGTCCTACTTTTGCCGTCCCTTACGAAAGACCAACGGCGATGATACGTACCTACCAGCCCAGCAAACGCAAGCGCACCAACAAACATGGTTTCCGCAAGCGCATGAGTACGGCTGCAGGCCGCAATGTGCTGGCCAGCCGTCGTCGCCAGGGGCGTTACAAGCTCTCTACGAGCGACGAGCCTTCGCACAAAGGCTGATCCACCGATCGTGAACTCAGGGGAGGGCTGCCGGAAGGCGGCCCTTCTTCGTTGGCCCTCAGCCTAGGTGTGTCGCGATCAGGGTGCCCAGCTCGGGGGTGAGGAGCACATGCCCGGTGGGCAGTACCTGCCGGGTCACCAGTTCCGGGGCCAGGTGTTGCAGCCGATCGCCCAAGGCGGGTTTGATCACCCGGTCGTGTGTGCCGAAGAAGAGGTGGATGGGGATGCCGTGTGTTTTCGCATGGGCGGCCACCACGGCCAGGTCCGGCTCGATCAGGCGGTAGCTGAGCCAGACATCGCGCACGAGCATGCGCTTATGCCGACTGTCCGTTTGTCCCATCAGGAAGCGGTGCATCTTGACGCCGATCAGCCTGGTGGCATGTGCGCCGTGGATCAGGGCATGCACGGCCGCCGGTCGTTCCACGAACCGCCGGAAGAGGGCGCGTCCCGTGCGCGAGGCGGCCATGCTCCGGTACCATGGGCGTGTCTTCAGGCCATCGGGCGCCACGAGGAAGGCACGGTCGATGCGATCCGACATGTGTTCCAACAGGCATAACGCGATCCGACCGCCCAGACTGTAGCCCATGACCGACGCCGAGGGTACGCCGAGGTCGTCGATGAACGCCGAGAAGTGGTCGGCCAACTCTTTCGGGGTGAACGGCTGCCGGGCCCGTTCGGGGTACCCCGGGCTTTGTCCGTGGAAGTGAAGGTCGAAGGCGTACAGGGTGCAGTGACCCTTCAAGACAGGTTCCAGCACGGCGAAGTCCGCGCCAGTGCGCCCGAAACCATGGAAGGCCAACAAGGGCAGCGGGCCGTGGCCGTAGGTGCGGTAGGCCAGGGTGACCCCGGAGGTGAAATACCGGACGGATGGATCCATGCTACGCCGTTGGGCGACAATGGAGGGCAAGATCGAACATCGCGGGCGAAGTGCGGCCATTTTCCGCATCGTGCGCATCGGCTTGGCCTGATGGATCTTTTCTCAACGATCCCCCTCGCTTATCCACCATGGTCCGCATGGCAAGGCAGGGTGGGTTACCTTCGCGGCCCGGATACCCTCCGGAAATGCCCCTGCATCCTGCCATCACCGCCGTCGCCTGTTCAAGGTCGGTCAAGGTCCATCGGGGGGGCCATTCGATCAATTCCAGGGTGAAAGAGTGCGAGGGTGCAAGAGCGGAGTTGTTCGGCTCTTGCGCCCTTTCACATCCGCACGCGTTCACTTCCCCACGCTCTTCTCTTCATGCCAAAGGACAATAGCATCAAGTCCGTCCTGCTCATCGGCAGCGGCCCCATCGTCATCGGCCAAGCCTGTGAGTTCGATTACTCCGGCTCCCAGGCGTCCCGCTCGCTCCGCAACGAAGGCATCGAGGTCACGCTGATCAACAGCAACCCGGCCACCATCATGACCGATCCGGTCACGGCGGACAACGTGTACCTGAAGCCGCTCACGGTCGAGAGCATCGAGGAGATCCTCAAGAAGCACAAGATCGACGCCGTGCTGCCCACCATGGGCGGACAGACCGCGCTGAACCTCGCCATCGAATGCGAGAAACTCGGCATCTGGAAGGAGCACGGTGTGCGCATGATCGGCGTGGACGTGAAGGCCATCGACATCACCGAGAACCGCGAACAGTTCCGCCAGTTGATGGAACGCATCGGCGTGCCCATGGCGCAGAGCAAGGTAGTGAACAGCTTCCTCGAGGGGAAGAAGGTGGCGCAGGAGTTCGGCTTCCCGCTGGTGATCCGCGCCAGCTACACCCTCGGCGGCGGCGGCGCCAGCTTCGTTCACAAGGAAGAGGACTTCGACAAGCTGCTGAAGCACGGTCTGCAGGTGAGCCCCATCCACGAGGTGATCATCGATAAGGCCCTGCTGGGCTGGAAGGAGTACGAATTGGAGCTGCTGCGCGACAAGGACGACAACGTCACCATCATCTGCAGCATCGAAAACTTCGATCCCATGGGCATCCACACGGGCGACAGCATCACCGTGGCGCCCGCGATGACCCTCAGCGACCGCACCTACCAGAAGATGCGCACGATGGCCATCAAGATGATGCGCTCCATCGGCGACTTCGCGGGCGGCTGCAACGTGCAGTTCGCCGTGAGCCCCGACGAGAACGAGGACATCTACGCCATCGAGATCAATCCGCGCGTGAGCCGCAGCAGCGCGCTGGCCAGCAAGGCCACAGGCTATCCCATCGCCAAGATCGCCAGCAAGCTCGCGATCGGCTACCGGCTGGATGAGCTGGAGAACCCCATCACTGGCACCAGCGCCTTCTTCGAGCCCACGCTCGATTACGTCATCGTGAAAGTGCCGCGCTGGAACTTCGACAAGTTCGAAGGTGCCGACCGTCGTCTCGGTGTGCAGATGAAGAGCGTCGGCGAGACCATGGGCATTGGCCGCAGCTTCCAGGAGGCGCTGCAGAAGGCGTGTCAGAGCTTGGAGATCAAGCGCAACGGCCTGGGTGCCGATGGCAAGGAAACGCGCGACGCCACCGTGCTGCTGGAAAGCCTCGCCAACCCCAGCTGGAGCCGCCTCTTCCACGTGTACGATGCCATCAAGCTCGGCATCCCCTTTTCGAAGATCCACGAGCTCACGCGCATCGACATCTGGTTCTTGAAGCAGATCGAGGACATGATCCTCACCGAGAAGGAAGTCGAGAAGTACACCCTCGACACCATCCCGCGCGACCTGCTCTTCGAAGCGAAACAAAAGGGCTACGCCGATCGACAGGTCGCGCATTTGCTCGGCTGCCTGGAAAGCCAGGTGTACAAGAAGCGCAACGAGCTCGGCATCAAACGCGTGTACAAGCTGGTGGACACCTGTGCCGGTGAGTTCCCCGCGAAGACGCCGTACTACTACAGCACCTTCGAGGAGGAGAACGAGAGCGTGCGCAGCGATCGCAAGAAGATCGTGGTGCTCGGCAGCGGCCCCAACCGCATCGGTCAGGGCATCGAGTTCGACTACAGCTGTGTACACGGCGTGCTCGCGGCCAAGGAGCTCGGCTACGAGACCATCATGATCAACTGCAACCCGGAGACGGTGAGCACCGACTTCGACACGGCCGACAAGCTCTACTTCGAGCCCGTGTTCTGGGAGCACATCTACGACATCATCCAGCACGAGCAGCCCGAGGGCGTCATCGTGCAGCTCGGCGGGCAGACCGCGCTGAAGCTCGCCGAGAAGCTGGAGAAATACGGCATCAAGATCATCGGCACCAGCTACGCCGCGCTGGACATGGCCGAGGACCGCGAGCGCTTCAGCTCACTGCTGCGCGACCTCGACATCCCATACCCCAAGTTCGGTGCGGTGAACAACGCCGAAGAGGCGGTGAAGCTCAGCCGCGAGCTCGGCTTCCCGCTGCTGGTGCGCCCCAGCTACGTGCTCGGCGGCCAGAAGATGAAGATCGTGATCAACGAGGAGGAGCTCGTGGACCAGGTGCTGGACATCCTGCGCCTGATGCCCGACAACAAGATCCTCATCGACCACTTCCTCGACGGCGCCATCGAAGCGGAGAGCGATTCCATCTGCGACGGCGAGATGGTGCGCATCATCGGCATCATGGAGCACATCGAGCCGGCAGGCATCCACAGCGGCGACAGCAATGCCGTGCTCCCGCCCTTCGACCTCAGCGAGAAGGTGATCCAGCAGATCCGCGAGCACACGCACAAGATCGCGCTGGCCCTGCACACCGTGGGCCTGGTGAACATCCAGTTCGCCATCAAGGACGAGGTGGTGTACGTGATCGAGGCCAATCCCCGCGCGAGCAGAACTGTGCCTTTCATTGCGAAAGCCTACGGCGAGCCCTACGTGAACTGGGCGACGAAAGTCATGCTCGGTGCGAAGCTGAAAGACTTCGCCTTCAAACCCAGGTTGGACGGGTATGCCATCAAAGTCCCGGTGTTCTCGTTCGATAAGTTCCCGAATGTGGACAAGTCACTCGGGCCTGAGATGAAATCGACAGGTGAAGCCATTTACTTCATCAAGGACCTGAAGGATCCGTTTTTCCGGCAGGTCTATGGGGAACGGAGTATGTATTTGAGCAGGTAGGTTCTTGAGCGGAGTCGAAGTGTGGGCGTGCCCCCTCGCAAAAGCCTCGGGGTCGGGCCAACCGCTTCAAGTCCTCGCTCGTTCCTCGCTGCGGGCTTTCCGCTCATGTCCCTCACGCGGGCTCCCGTTTCTGTACATAGCATAGTGCCGCTCCTTCTGCACCCCGGCGGACGCACTGGACACGGTGCCACTCCAAACACCTTGTCCGCTTTGTCCACCCTCGAAGGCACTACACCGTAGGTTCCTCGGGAGGCTCAGGCTTGGTCGGCATCTGGTTACGACTTTACTTATGCGCCTTGTCCAACCGCTCCGAAAAGCCCCCGTTCTCCTCGAACTGGCGGGCCAATGTCACAAATTGCCTGTCCAACAGGCCGGTCGCCACCATGCAATATACATGTACACTCATTGTCGCAAGTGTTCCGCGCTTGTGGATATGAATGCGACCTGCGCGAGTGGATGGTCATGCTCCCGCGTGGTCAAGAGCCTCGGGCCCGAGATGGTGAGCACGGGCAAGATCATCCACTTCATGCTACTGAGGCGGTGCAAAGGATCGGTCCGCTTCGCGCGGTTGTTCGTAAG
>SSGN01000097.1 GCA_008016945.1 Flavobacteriales bacterium | reverse complement strand
GCCATCGTCATGCGTATACTCGTCAATGACCTGATCGAGCTGGCCGCCGACTGGCAGCAGATGCTCATCCTGCTCTCGGTCCTGTCGATGGCCATCGGCAACCTGGCTGCCATCGCCCCGACCCACCTCAAGCGCATGCTGGCCTACTCGGCGATCTCGCACATGGGCTTCATGCTGCTCGGCATCGTGACCGGCGTCGTCGGTGGCGATGCGCGTTACGCGCTCAACGCCTACAGCTCGGCGATGTTCTACGTCGTGACCTACGTGCTGACCAGCGCCGGCACCTTCGGCATGATCCTGCTGCTCGCCCGTACCGGCTTCGAGGCTGACAACCTGGACGACTACAAGGGTCTCAACAAGCGCAGCCCGTGGTTCGCCGCGATCATGATGATGCTGATGTTCTCGATGGCCGGTGTGCCGTTCTTCGTCGGCTTCTTCGCCAAGTTCTCGGTGCTGCAGGCGGTTGTGGCCGCTGGCTACATGAAGCTGGCCATCGCCGCGGTGATCTTCTCGCTGATCGGTGCCTACTACTACCTGCGCGTCGTCAAGATCATGTACTTCGATCAGCCGACCGATACCTCGCCGATCGAAGCGCCGCTCAACATGAAGGTGCTCGCCTCGGCCAACGGCTTGGCCGTCGCCGTGCTGGGCATCTTCCCGCAGGCGCTGATGTCGCTGTGCGCGTTCTCGCTGCTGCGCTCGCTCTGATGGCGCGTCGCACCCGCTGATCTTACGAGGCCCGCCCAGTGCGGGCCTTTTTATTTCCGGAGACCGAAATGACCCATCTGCACGAAGAAAGACTTGCAAGCGAGCAGGTCTTCAAAGGCGTACTGCTCGATGTGCGCAAGGATCGCGTCCGTCTGCCAAACGGCGGCGAAAGCGTGCGTGAGTATGTCGTGCATCCGGGCGCTGTCGTGATCATTGCTGTCCTCGACGACGGCAGCCTGCTGTTCGAGAACCAGTACCGCTATCCGCTGCAGCGTGATTTCGTGGAACTGCCCGCCGGCAAGATCGACCCCGGCGAAGCGATCGAGACGACGGCACGGCGCGAACTGCTCGAGGAAACCGGCTACGAGGCCGCCCAGTGGCGTCACCTCGGCGTAATGCATCCCTGCATCGGCTATTCCGACGAGCGCATCGAGATCTTCCTGGCGAGCGGTCTGCAGAAGGTGGCCGCGCCGTCACTCGACCACAATGAATTCCTGGATGTCCTGACACTCACGCTCGATCAGGCCGTCGATGCCGTGCGCGACGGGCGGATTACCGATGCCAAGACGATCACCGCCCTGTTCTGGGCTGACCGGATACTGGCGGGTCACTGGAAATAGCATGCCGTTTTGGGTTGCCCTGCCCATTTCGCTGCTCGCTGCCACGGTAAAATGACAATGGGTAAATCGGGAGCTTGTCTGTAGATCGGGGGAGCGTGTGAACGCAGGGCCGCGCAAGGTGGCAATAGGTCTCCGGCTATTCGGCGGTTTTTCGCTGGAGCGAGGCGGGAACGGTGGCGATGGCCTGTCCTATGAGAAGGGCAGGGCGTTGCTGGCTTATGCCGCGGTCGAAGCGGATGCCGCGCACTCGCGCCGGGCGCTTGCCGCACTGTTCTGGCCGGATCATCCCGCGACCGCAGCACTGGCCAATCTTCGGCTGGTCCTTCTCAATCTACGCCAGGCGCTCGAGGCCGGCGGTCTGCCGATGTTGCAGATCGACCGGGATAGCGTTCGTTTTGCCCCGGAGTGCCTGCTCGCCGTCGATACTGCGCGCTTCTCCGCGGTGCTCGCGAAGGCGGCGAATTTGCCGGCAGGGAAACAGATTTCGATTCCGGATCTGCAGGAGCTGGCCACTGCCGCTGCCTTGTATCGTGGTGAATTCCTGGCCGGTTTCTCGCTCCCCGAGTGTCCGGACTTCGAAACCTGGCTGCAGATGCGCCGCGAGGCGTGGCATCGCGATGCCTTGTCGCTTATCGCCCGCATTGCGGATGCCTATGACGCCCGGCTGGACCATGTCCGAGCCCTTCCTTTTGCCGTTCGCCTCCTGGAACTCGCGCCATGGAACGAGGATGCCCACCGGCGCGTGATGCGTCTGTTGGCACTGAACGGCCAGCCGGGAGGCGCACTTGCCCAGTATGAAACCTGTTGCCGGATCCTGGAGAGCGAACTCGGCCTGCGTCCGGCTGAGGCGACGCGTCTGCTTGCCGAACAGATCAGCAAGGGGCGTCTGACGCAGAATCTCGCCATGCCGACCCCGCTGTCGGAACCCGCGGAAGCCCTGGTCTTGCCGACGGAGCGACGCCAGGTCACCGTGCTTTTCTGCGAATTGCTGGCAACGGTCGAGGGCGAGCCCGACGATGCCATGGCATCGCTGTATCCCGCTCATGTCGGCTGGTGCGATCTCGTCCGGAAACATGGCGGCCACGTCGTTCCGACCTATGCTGGCGGGCTGCTGGCCTATTTTGGCTACCCACTGGCGCTTGAACATGCGGCCCGCCAGGCCCTGCAGGCGGCTCTGGCGATCCTGGGCGACAACAAGCCGGGTGTGGCGGTCCGCATCGGTGTCCATACCGGCATGGTCGTTTCTGGTGGCAGCCAGGCGGTTCCCGATGTCGTCGGCAATACCACCGCCGTTGCGATCCGCCTGCGCCTGCTCGTTGCACCGGGGCAGATCGCGGTGAGCCACGATGTGGTGCGGCTGGTAGCCGGGTTCTACGAATGCGTACCGGTAGGTATCCATCGTCTTCCCGGCATTCCCGCCCCGGTCGAAGTATTGCGTGTCATCGGAAACGGTGAGGCCCGGGATCGGCTTGATTCGACGATGCTCGCCCCGATGATCGGTCGTGCCATGGAACTAGAAGCGCTTACGAGAACCTGGGAGGACGCCCTCCAGGGGCAATGCAATGTCCTGCTGGTCAAGGGCGATGCGGGGATCGGCAAGTCGCGTCTGCTCAACGAACTCAAGATCCGTGTCGCCGGGGCGGATGTGGCGGTGCGCGAGCTCCGCTGCTATCCGGAGTTCAGTCGTTCTCCCTTCCGCCCGGTGATTGCGCTTTTCGAATCGATCTTCGGCTGTGAAGAGGGCGATGACGACGCCGCGAAATTCGCACGCATGGCCCGCTACCTGAATGCCAATCATCCGGGTATTGCGGCCGCGATGGTGCCGATCCTGGCATCCTTCATGTCGCTTCCGGCATGCGCACCCTATGCCGACATCAACCAGCCCCTGCCGGTGCGACGCGAGGCTGAACTCTCCATGCTGGTGCGCCTGCTGCAGAGCCTCTCCGAGCGCGCCCCTATCCTGCTGCTGGTGGAGGATCTGCACTGGGCCGATCCCTCTACGCTCGAACTCGTGCGCAGTCTCGTCGAGCTCGATCATGGCTTCCCGATGCTGGCGGTGCTGACGGCCCGATCGGATTTTCTGCCGCCGTGGCGTGAGGATGTGGTGCCGACGAGAATGCTGGCGGGTCTGCGCGACGAAGAGATCTGTTCGCTGATCAGCGGCATTGCACCGGAGCTGCCGCCTGCCGTGATCCGATGTCTCGTCGAACGTGCCGACGGTATTCCCCTGTTCGCCGAAGAGCTTGCGCGCCTGGCGAGCGGCGGGGAGGACGATGAAGTGCCGGCGACACTGCGCGATCTGCTGGCCGCTCGTCTGGATGCAACGGGCGAAGCGAAATTCACGGCGCAACTGGCGGCGACCATCGGTCGCAGCTTCGCGCTCGACATCCTCAGCCAGGTATCGCCGCTGGCGCCGCAGGCTGTATTGCAGGGCGTTCATCGGCTGGTTGCAGCGGATCTCCTCTGGAGCAGCGATGGTGTCGTTTACCAGTTCCGCCATGCACTGATCCGCGATACCGCCTACCAGTCGCAGACGCATTCGGGACGAAAGACCGCGCATCTGAAGATTGCTCATGTGCTGCAGACGACGGGAGGACGTTTCGTCAGCGGCCAACCGGAGCTGATCGCACAGCATCTGGCGGCAGGAGAGGAATTCGAGCAGGCGGCCATCTTCTGGTTGCGCGCCGGTAACCAGGCCTGCCAGCGCGCCGCCGGCAGCGAGGCGATCCTGCATTACAAAGCGGGTCTGGCGCAGGTGGACCGCATCGCGGATTCCCCCGCAAAGCTGCAACTGGAGTTCGATCTGCTCAATGGCCTCGGCCTGGCGGCGATCGCTGTCGAGGGATATGCGTCGGGCGAGGCCGCTGCCGCGCACGCACGGGCGCTCGCCCTCAGCGAGCGCCATGCTGGCAACCCGGATGTGTTTCGTGCCATCTGGGGCTTGTGGGCCAGCGCCAGCTCCCGATCTGGCTACGACCTCGCGCTCGACATGGCGACGCAGCTGATGCGCATGGCTGCTGCCAGCAATGATCCGGTGCAGGTCCAGCAGGCCCATTTCGCGATCGGCAACACCCGTTTCTGGCGGGGCGAGTTCGCCGACGCGAAATTGCATCTCGAAGCGGCAATCGGCTTGCATCGCCCGTCCTTTCACGCCCGCCATATCACCGATTTCGGCGAGGACGTGCGCATCACCGCTGGCGCCTATCTGAGCTGGGTGCTCGAATTCCTGGGGCAGCCGGAGCAGGCTGCCACGGCCAGTGCCGAAACCGTCGCGCTCGCCCGTCGTGCCCGGCATCCATTCAGCCTGGCGTATGCGTTGACCTTTGCGGCGCTGTTGAACTGCCGTCTGCGGCAGCCTGACCGGGCGCTACTGCTGGCCGAGGAAACCCGGCGACTTGCGGAAAGCCACGGGTTCCATCTCTGGCAGATCGGCGCCGGCGTCGCCGCAGGCTGGGCACGTGCGCAACAAGGTGACGTAGGGGGTGTTGCCGAGATTCGCCGCTGCATCGCCGAGACGCGCTCCGCAATGGGAGGCGTGTCGCTGGTTGTGCTTGCGCCCCTCGCCGACGCCCTGGTCGGGCTTCGCTTGTCGGAAGAGGCGCTGGCGACGATAGACGAAGCGCTGCAGATCGGCGAAGCACTGGGCGATCACCATGAAGACGCCGAATTGCTCTGCTTGAGGGGGGATGCCCTGCTGGCACTCCCGGCAGCGAAGACGGCGGCCGCTGTCGCCGCGTTCAACGAAGCGCTCGCGCTGGCAGATGTTCAGCAGGCCAGGGGGCTTGAGTCACGTGCCCGTCAGTCGCTGGCTGTTGCCCGCCGCTGCCTTGCGGAGAGTCCGCCGGTGGATGTCCGCTGACGGGCGCCAGCTGATCGCGTCATTCCGCTTGTTTCGTCACCTGCATTGGCGGCCCAAAACGTTGCAATTTGCAATATCTGTCGTAAATGTAAAGTGGGTTTTTGATTACGATCATATAACCCTCAGACATCTCACGCGTTGCGGGACGCATGCCTCCTGCATCTTCCGTCTAACGAAGTTCTAACGATCGGGTGCTAATTTCCCACAGAGGATGAGCATAGCGGTGTGCTGCACGAGCTTCCGTTTTCGGAGAACCTGCCGGAAACCCGCTGAGCAGCAATCGAATCCGCTCGATCGAATGAATCGCCTGTGGGAGTGTCGGGATGAATCGGATCTATCGTCTGATCTGGAACGCGGACCTGTATCGTTGGCTCGTCGTGCCGGAAATCGCCAAGCGTCATGGCAAGCCAAGTTCGGTTGCCCGTGTGGCTGCCCATCACGGACAAGGGGGATTCTTCGGATTCCTTCGCCACGAGACGGATACGAGTCCGCCCCCCTGGCGATGGAAGACAGCGCTGTGCTACCTGCTGGCACTGCAGCAGGTCATGGTGCCGACGATTGCCAGCGCCCAGGGCATCGTCGCCGACGGTCGGACGCAAACGGCCGTCGCCAGCCACGGTGCGGTCACCAACATCACCACCGGCACGGTGCGTGGTAACAACGCCTTCAATTCCTTCAGCACCTTCAACGTCGCTCAGGGGCAGACGGCCAACCTGTTCCTGCCCAACGGCACGCTCAACCTGATCAACCTCGTGCGCGACCAGCGCACCACCATCGAGGGCATCCTCAATTCCATCAAGGATGGCAAGATCGGTGGCAACGTCTACTTCGCCAACCCGAACGGATTCCTGGTTAGTGCCAGCGGTGTCGTCAATGTCGGCAGCCTCAACCTGTCGACGCCGACACCAGCTTTCATCGACAACTTCTTCAGCGCCCCCGGCAATCCGAATGATGCCTCGGTCGCCAGCCTGCTCAACGGCACCGCCCCGCGTAATGGCAGCGGCGTGATTTCCGTACTTGGCCAGATCAACGCTATCGACGGTATCGCCCTTTCCGCCGGCGCCATCAACGTCGGCGGAACCCTGTATGCCGGGGCTCGCTTCATCGGCAACATGCCGAACTTCACCGACGTGGTCAACGCCAACGGCCTGGCTTCGGCGACCAACGTGGTCGTCCGGGAAGGGCGCATCGAGATCGTCGCCGATGGCGACGTCACCGTCTCCGGCACCATCGCCACACCAGGCGGCAGTGGCGTGCGCGGAGGCGATGTCAGCATCCGGGCGGGCGGGAATGTCGACCTGCAGAACGGCGCCCTCATCGCAGCCCGCGGCAACGGCGACAACTCTGCCGGCGGTACGGTCAATATCTGGGCGGACAACGATGCCGTCGCACGCACGGGGGCGCTCGTCGACGCCTCTGCCGGGAGCCGTGGTGACGGCGGTTTCATCGAGTTCAGCGCCAGGAAAACCGTCGAGCTCGCAGGTGGCGAATTCCGTGCCGACGGCACTGGCGGTGGCCAGGCCGGATCGGTACTGATCGATCCGGCCAACATCCTTGTCAGTGCGGATATCCTGCGCGGTGCAGGCGGCTACGGCAGCCTGCCTGCCGGCATCGCCGCCAGTGGCGCGAACCTCACGCTGCTGGCCGACGACACGATCACCATCAACGACAACGTCACCATCTCGACGCGTTCGGTCGCCGGTACGACGGCAACCGATCATGCCAGCGGTACGTCTACCGCCGCCTCGGGCAACCTGACGCTGGAAGCCGGTGCGATCTCGCTCAAGTCGGGCAGCAAGCTGCTTGCCGGCGCCGACAGCGGCTACGCCGGCGGCGACGTTTCGCTGAAGGCGACACGTAACTGGACCGGTGAAGCGAAGGTCAGCGTCGACAACGCAACGATCACCGGCCGCAATGTTTCGCTGACGGCGAACGCGACCTACAACGATTCCATTCTCACGTCCTGGCTGCCGGTCGTGGTGCCGGTGACGGTGTCGACCATCGACGTCAAGTCCGGACGCATTACCGCGTCAGGTACGCTCGACCTGAAAGCGACCTCGCTGATCGACGTCTCGACCAGCGGCCTCTCGCCGCTCGGCAGCATCGTCGCGACCTCGGTCGCCACGGTCGATGTGACAGGTGCCTCGGTGCTCGCCGCCGGTGGCAATACCACGCTCGCCTCCAGTTCCACGGTAACGTCAAAGGCCACGCCGGGTGGGCCGAACCTGACCACGCTGCCGGGCGATGCCGGCGTCGCCATCAACGTCGTTGTCAGCACGGCGAAGACGCATGTCGGCGATACGAGTTCGGTCACTGCCACCGGCGGTACGCTCGACCTGACGGCGAAGAACGCCGTCACCGCGACGACCAAGGCCGATTCGACGGCCGGCGGTGCCGTCGCCGTCGGCGGAACGGTGGCGCTCTCCGAAGTTACCAGCGTCACGCAGGCCATCATCGATGGCACCGCGACGACAAGTTCGAGCGCACTCAAGGTCGCTGCCGAATCGACCAATGTCGTCACCACCACGGCCAAGGCCGCGACCAAGGG
>SSGN01000108.1 GCA_008016945.1 Flavobacteriales bacterium | reverse complement strand
CTGCAAGTATTTGTTCAGCCTATCCGCCCCCTTCGAAACACCATAGAATTGGTCCTCGCTTGGGATCAGCTCACACTGATCTGGTCGCGCACTCTCATACACCCGAAGTGCTTCTGTCATTGCTGGCTTTGTCGCGGCCGCCGGGAGATCAGTGATGGTCTCTCTCAGCCCGGCGTACTTGGTCTTGAGCTCTACGGCAGCGGCACCATCACCCATCATCTTGAAGAACTCCTTGAACGCCGGAAGTCCAAGTCGTTGACCGTACTGCTTCACTTCCGCTGTCTTGGTACCCTCATTGTATTCGGCCTTCGCGGTGATCACGAGCTGATCTTGTCGGTAGTACTCCTTGAAGTCCTCCTTGGCCTCATCATTGAGATCAACGAACGTTACGGTCACCTCTATAGCCTGGGAGGTATCCTTGCAATGAAAGTCCTCGATGGTCAAGGAGGCCATGTCGGTCGCGGCATTGTCCACCTCCCTGAAGAAGATGTTCAACGCGCATAGAACGTTCGACTTGCCGGATCCATTCGGACCGACCAGGCAGGTATAGTCGTCGAACTCGATGGTCTCGTCCTTTATAGAGCGGAGGTTCTGGATGCGTAACGACTTGAGCTTCATAGCACTATTGGGTATTAGATCCTCCTTCGGGTAGCTCCAAGCTCTGCACCGTCGCTATCGCCGCCCCAGCGATTCCCTTGATGGAACCGTACATCTGCGCGGTGTTGGAGATCACAAGGTCCAGGTTCTTCTCGCGCTCGTTCCAGATGCGTTCATAGGCGCGGCGTTCTGAGGCGATGTCGTTCTTCAACTTCCGGAAGCTGCCCACGATCGCTTCGATGTGCATGGCGAACTCGGAGCCCGTGAGGTAGTTGTAGAGCATGGCCATCTTGTCGCCCTTGTTCTCCTGTGCGGCGATGGCGGTGCCCACCTGCAGCATCATTTCGCGCAGCACATGGCAGAGGCTCTTGAACTCATCATAGGTGCAGATCCATACGCCTTCACGCTGCCCCATGCGGTCCATTCCTTCGGGCATGGCCTCGGTAACGATCACGCCCACATGCGTCTTGGCCGCCTGCATGTCCTGCTTCAGCTTGGCGATCCAGCCCGCCGTGAAGTGCTTCGTGCGCTTGCTCTCATAATAGATGGAACCGCATTCATGACCTGACCGGTCGCGCACGCGGTGGATGCAATCACCACCGCGCACACCCTTGCTGATCTCCTGCACTTCGTCCAATGGAAACGCATTCCGCAGCCATTCTTCGATCGCCAGTTCCTGAACTTCGCCCTGTGCCTGCATCGAACCTTGTTCAGCCCGCCGTTTCATTTCCTCCATCTGCGCACTGAGCGCTTTGATCAACTCGTCCTTCTCGCGGATCGCCAGTTCCTGCTTGTCTGCTTCGGCTTTGGCGATCTTGGTCTTCTCCTGCTTCAGCAGTTCGTTCAGTTTTATCTCTGCCTCGGCGTTGATCTTGTCCGCAAGTTCATCCTTCTCGCGTTGTGCCTTGGCCAAGGCCGCTCGGGTCTGGTTCAGTTCCTTCAGCTGCAGGCTCTTCTCTTCAAGCTCCTTCTGCATGGCGATCACGCTCTCCTCCACCTCCCCGCGGATCGACTTCCGTAGGCTGTCCTCCTGCTCCTTCTTCGCCTTCGCGAGTTGGGTCTCCACGGCGGCCTTCACCTGACCATCCAACTGCTTCTTCTGTTCATCCACCTTCTTCTGGGCATCGGCGAGTTTCTCACGCTCCAGTTCCATGGTGCGCTCGTATTGCTGGCCGATCTCCGCCTGTACCTTGTCATAGAGCACCTTATTGACGTCCACTGGGGTACCGCACTTGGGACAGTTGATCTGGGCTTGAGTCTGAGGTTACATGGGAGGAGGATGGATATGAGGGACGCAATGTACAACTATATGATTGTATTAACTATTTATGTGCATATCTTCGCCTCACCTTGAAGTGCAATGCCCACATCAGCCGAAGTCGAAGCCTTCCTGCGGGAGTTCCATGCCCGTATGCGGGTGTGGGACGTGATTTTCCGGGACGACCGCGAGAAGAATACCATCACCCTGGTGCAGTTGGGCATTACCCGCGCCCAACGCAAAACGTTGCTGTTGGAGCTGACCGCCACAGACTACAGCGAGGGGCCTATCCGGGACAGGGACAAGGGCCCCGATCTCTGGGTCTTCGGCAAGGCCTTGAAGGGCACCGACCTCTACATCAAAGTGACCTTGGGCTTCGCCCAGAGCGGTGCTGTCATCTGCATCTCGTTCCACGCTGCTGAACACCCCATGAAATTCCCATTGCGATGAGGCCGACACTGAAAAGCCCGATGACGGGCAACGACATGCCGCTTTGCCGCGAGCCGCGCAAGATCCCCTTCCGCAAGGAGGAGTTCGAGATCATGTACCACTTTTACCGCGACACGGACGGCGCACAGTACACCGAGACCTTCACCGATGAGGTGAACATCAGCCAGGTGTACAACCAGTACCGCGACAAGTACAACCTTCCCTTCCCGGACGAGATCAAGGCGATCCGCGCCAAGTACGACCTGAGCGCGATCAAGATGAGCGAGGTGCTGGGCTTCGGGGCGAACGTGTGGCGCAACTACGAGGCGGGCGAGGTACCCAGCGAAAGCAACGCACGCCTGATCCAGGTGGCGGATGACCCGATGGAATTCGGAAAAATGGTGCGGCTGAGCGCACACTTGGACGAGAAGGCGCGAGGGCGCATCCTGAAGCGCGTTGATGAACTGCTGAAGGAGAAGGACGGCTGGCACCTGGGCATGAACGAGGAGGACTATGTGATGGGCATCGAGCCGTTCGCCACGGTTCCGGACCATACCACCGGCTACCGCAAGCCCAGCCTGGAGCGGCTCTCGGAGATGATCGTGTTCTTCACCGAGGCCATGCAGCCGTGGAAGACGAAAATGAACAAGCTTCTGTTCTACGCGGATTTCAGGCATTACCAATTGCACGGCGTTTCCATCAGCGGTGCACCCTACCGCGCGGTCACCTGGGGCCCGGTGCCGAAACAGTTCGATGCCCTGTTCGACCATGTGGCCCGTACCGGCAAGGTGGACTTCGTGCAAAAGGAGCTGCCCGATGGGAACCTGGGTGGCCAGTTCCTGCCGCGCCAAGCAGCGGGCCATGCCAACGGTCCCCGTTCATTTCGCGAGATCCTGTTCGAGGAGAGCGAACTGGCCGTGCTGCGCGAGGTGGCGGAACGGTTCGCGATGGATGACGCACGGTCGATCATCGAGATCAGTCATCGGGAAGAGGCGTGGCAGAAGCATGAGAAGGACCACGGCATCATCGATTACAACTTGGCGTTCGGGTTGAAGGCGTTCGATCAACATCACAAGTCATGACACCTTCAATACAACTAGCGCTTCGCCACCAACTGCGATCAGGTGATGGCGTCATCATGGCCAAGAGCCCTATTGGATGGATTCAACACTTCGGCGTCTATATCGGAGTTGATTCCTCCGGAAGAGCCATGGTGGCCGAGAATTTCAAGGGGCATGGGGTGCGCATCATTCCTTTGGATCGCTTCCTCGACGGGGCGGAACCCACCCGGATCGAACGGTTCGAGGGCAGTTATTGGGAACGGCAGCAGATCGCACAACGGGCATACGACCGTTGCGGTCGAGTATACAATGCTGTATTCTACAATTGCGAGCACTTCGCGAACGATGTGCGATACGGCCAGGCCAGCAGCCGACAGGTGCGCATCGCAATTGGCGTTGTGCTGGCCATTCTCTTCTTGGTGTTTATGCTCCCCAAGTTGGTCAAACGTTCGCGTTGACCACATGCGCCGATCACTGCCATGTCCAAGCCAAAGCCGAAGTTCTATGTCGTTTGGGAGGGCCGCGAGACCGGCATCTTCAACTCATGGGACGAGTGCAACAAGCACATCAGTGGGTTCCCGCAGGCCAAGTACAAATCGTTCAAGAGCCTTGAGCTTGCACGCGAAGCTTTTCGCACTTCACCAGAGGCCTACATCGGCAAAGAAGTCTTCGACACATCACTGACTCCCGATCAACTTGCGCTGATCGGTGAACCAGAACTTGAGAGCATCAGTGTTGATGGCGCGTGGAATACAGCCACAGGAGACATCGAGTACCGATGTGTTCATACCCGCACGGGCGAGTTGCTTTTCGCGAAGGGTCCGTATACGGATGGAACGAACAACATCGCGGAATTCTTGGGGCTGGTTCATGCCTTGGCGCACTGTACGAAGAATGGCCTATTGAGCCCGATCTACACCGATAGCATGACCGCGATGAGCTGGGTGAAGCGCAAGAAGGCGTTCACCAAGCATCCGCGCAGCGAGTGGAATGCTGTCCTCTTCGACATGATCAACCGAGCTGAACAATGGCTTGCCACGAACGAGCCAACGAACAAGATCCTGAAGTGGGAGACGGAGGCTTGGGGTGAGATCAAAGCGGATTTTGGTCGAAAGTGACCGCGGTTCGACGCGGCACTTGATCAGCGATGGTACCCGCGTGAGCGGGCGTAGCGGCAGCCCGGCGAAGGAAGGGCTTTGCGGACCTGCCTACCGGCAGGCAGGTGCCTGCAACGAGCCCGCCTGCGGTAGGCAGGGAGGCGACCGAAGGAGGCGCTGTAGGGGGCTGTTATCTTCATCGTTTGCGCCCGAGTTCTTCGATGGGCGATCGATCCTTGTCACCGGTGCGGCAGAAGCGATCCGTTCGCACAGAATGTTCCTGCAAAGACCAACGTATATCTTGACCGACAGAATCCTTTAACCCATGGACATGAGCATGTTCCTGCGCATCGTGAACGGCGGCCTCATTCTTTTCATGGCCTGGATGAGCCTGCGGGCCGGCTGGGGCATGATCACCAACAGCCCGGCGATGGTGAAGTTCTTCGAGCCCTTCGGCACGGCGGCGGTGCTGCGCCAACTGCTGGGCGTGATCACCGTGGTGGGCTGCCTGATGTTGTTCCACCCGAAGACCTTTGTCTGGGGCAGCTGGCTGAACCTGGGCGTGGTGATGTTCTTGTTGGTTCAATTCATCGCCCTGCACGACTGGATGGCCTTCCTGAAGGAATCGTGGGTGGTGGTGCTGGCCTTCGTGATCCTCTGGCTGGGGCATCCCCTCGCGGCGAAAGCAGCATGATGCCATCCGGTTCACCGTCTTGTGCAAGTGCACGCCCGACCTCATCTCCTCGGCGAGCGGTGTTCAAAGGGATCGGTCTCGTATGCGGAGATGGAATGACAGTAGAAGAAGGTGAGAGGGTGAGAGGGTGCAAGAGTGCAAGAGTGCGAGAGGGTGATGCACTCGAACCCTTGCACTCTCTCCCCCTTGCACCCACGAGCCCAGGACCGATGAATGGAAAAGAGTTCGGATCTTCCTCGCCTGCTTCGTGTTCGGAGCGGTCCATCCGCGGCACCCCATCCATTTGATCCATGCACATCGGTAAAGGCTATTCACCGAAGGAATTCCTGCTGTGGCTGCGGCGCGACAGCTATTGGTTGCTGGCCATCGCCACGGTGCCCACCGCGCTGTACCAGCTGGCCGGCTGGACCTGGCTCACGCTGCCGTGGGTGCCCATCGCGCTGGTCGGTACGGCCGCGGCCTTCATCGTCGGTTTCCGCAACAACGCCACCTATGCCCGGGCGTGGGAGTCGCGGAAACTTTACGGCGCCATCGTGAACACCAGTCGCGCGTGGGGTCTGGCCGTATTGGACTTCGTGCGGGCGAACGACCGGCTCAGCGAGACGGATGCGGCTCGCACGCGCTCCCGCTTGATCCACCAGCACATCGCCTGGCTCACGGCCCTGCGCTACCAGCTGCGCCAACCGCGTGCCTGGGAGACCGTGCAGCAGCGGCACAACCAGGAATACCGCAACAAGTACTTCACCGTGGCCGAGCACCAGGGCGACCTCGCCGAGGAGCTGCGCCCCCTGCTGCGCGAACAGGATCGCGCCCAAGTGTTGGCCAAGACCAACCGGGCCACGCACCTTCTGGCCCTGCAGGGCGATGTGGTCGCGGGCCTCTACGGGCAGGGCGCACTGGAAGCGAACCACCGCGTGCTCCTGGAAAAGCTCCTCATGGACATGTACGGTCAGCAGGGCGGATGCGAGCGGATCAAGAACTATCCGTACCCGCGCCAGTTCGCCACCATCAACAAGTTCTTCACGCGGGTGTTCGTGTGGCTCGTGCCGCTGGGGTTGATCGGCGAGTTCGCCAAGCTGGGCACCTGGCAGGTGTGGCTCGCCATCCCCGCGAGCTTCCTCATCGGCTGGGTGTTCAACGCCATGGAGCGCGTGGGCGAGGCCACCGAGAACCCTTTCGAGGGCCAGGCCAACGACACGCCCATCACCACCTTGAGCCGCACCATCGAGATCGACCTCCGCGAGATGCTCGGCGAGACCGACATCCCAAAACCCATCCCCGCGCAGAACAACATCCAGCTATGAGCACGCCCGAACACCTGGCCATCGTCCGCAAGCACTACCCGAACGCCATCTCCACCATCACGGCGGTCGAGCGTCTGTTCGACCTGCTCGCCGACCGCTACGGCCTGCAGCCCGGCAAGATGATGGCCGCCGACAGCCTGTGCTGCGACGACGTGAACACCATTGAATACCCGCCGCGTGCCTACGAGATGCTGGGCCCCTTCAAGCTCGGCGGACTGGACGGCTACCCCTTCGCCGGCCTCACGGGTATGGGCGCTTTCGCCGCGCATGTGCCGGACGATGGCGCCGTGTTCGTGTACCACGGTCCGCACATCGGCGTGAGCAAGGACGGCAGCCTCGGCTCCATCCTGCGCATCGGTCAGGTGAGGTCCAGCGGTTGTTGCGGTGCCTGCCGCGCAGCCGTGAAGAAGCTGCAGGCCGGTGAGATCCGCGCCGGAGAGGTCACCGAGCTGGACCACCAGCAGAACACCATCGAGCAGATCGTGCTGGCCGCGAAGGAGCGGATACTCGCGGCGGGGGATCCGATGAAGGAGGCCACCGAGGTGATGCAGGAGGCCATCAGCGCGCGCATCGACCTGCTGGCCGCACGCACCACCTACAACGCGAAGTACCTGATCCTGATGGGCACGGTGCACATCAACGGCGACCACGACATGGGCTCGTACACCAGCGTGCGGCGCTTGCTGGTGAAGGACCTGCGCACGGGTGAGGCCCGGGAGCACGTGGGCGAGCTGTTGGGCGCGGGGTAGCCGAAGGCGGTCGGATCGCTGTACGGAACCTGGTACGCGTTCACACCGCTCACTTCTTCCCTCTCCTGCTGAACGCCAAAGTGAGCCAACTGCCCGCCACGAACGGGAAGGTGAGCGCGCCACCGAATGGATCCAGCCAGCCCGTGATCACCAGTGCGAATTGCAGTACCAAAGTGATGACCACCGCGATCACCACGCTGTGTGGACGATGGGGCTGTTCGGCAAAGGCGATGCAGGTGAGCACGGCATTGAACCCGAAAAGTCCCGCAAGGATCAGGTCCAACGGCAGATGCAAGCACCACGCCGCACAGGCCCCGGCGAAGGAGGCCAGCAGGCCCACCAGGGCCGCACGTGGTGAAGCGACCAGCACGCCAAGGAAGAAGAGCACGCCGGACAGTGCGTGACCTTGGAAGATCACCTGTCCGAATCCGTTCGTTCCGACGCTCAGGAGCGCAAGGGCGTTCGAGGTCGGCAGCGGGGCGATGGCCGACGAGGCAGGCGCCGTGAACACGCGCAACAGCGGGATCAGCACCCAGGCCACCAGTACGAAGGGGAAGGTGAATCCCGGAAGCCCCCTTCGAATGAAGAGGTGCTGCAGCATGGCGGCCGTGGCGGCACCGACCACCACGAGCGCCCAAACGAACCAGGTGGCCTTGAAATGGAAGACCAGTACCACACCCACCAACGCCGCACTGAAGCCGTACAGCCCGGCCTGCACATCGGTCGGCCGGAAGCGCAGGAGCCGCGCCATGAGCGTACCGATGCCCGCGCCCAACAACGCCGCCGCGCCGAATTGCCATCCGCCCAGCCAAAGCCCGGCCAGGATGAACACGCCGCTCCATCGGTTGCCCTGGAGCATGATCTGCCCAAGGCCCTTCAGCACCGCATCGACGAAAGGTGAGAACCGCAGGAGGCCGTCCGGTACTGGTGTATTGATAGGCATACTTCCGTTGCGGCCAAAATAGACCCTGTTACCGCGATCCGTACCGCATCGATCAACGTCTTCCCCGGCCGGATCGCATCTTCGCACCATGGCGGAACCGCTCAAGGAGATGTTCAACGCCGCCTACTTCGACAGGCTGGCACGAACGGTGCAGGGTGCATACCCCGCGTTCGATGTTCCGGCGTTCCACCGGGAAGTGATGCATGGGCTCGCTGGACGTGAACTGAACGCACGTATGCGCCATACCAGCATCACCCTGCGGAAACACCTGCCGCAGGACTTTCGCCGAACGGTGGGCGTGTTGAAGGAAGTGGCCCTGGAGATGCCGAAGGGCTATACCGCCCTGTTGTACCCCGACCTCGTCGCGCTTTACGGCTTGGATGATCCGGCGTTCTCATTGGATGCGCTGGCCAATTTCACCCGGTTCGGCTCTTCCGAATTCGCCGTCCGTGAGTTCCTTCGGCGCGATCTGGAAGGCACGCTCCACGTGATGCGGCAATGGGCGGAGGATGAGAGCGAACATGTCCGACGCCTGGCATCGGAGGGCAGCCGCCCCCGGCTTCCCTGGTCATTCCGACTGGACGCCGTTGTGCGCGACCCGCAACACACCCGCCCCATCCTGACGTGTCTGCGGAGCGACCCTGCACCGTACGTCCGCAAGTCGGTGGCGAACCACTTGAACGACATCAGCAAGGACCATCCGGGCTACGTGGTGGACCTGCTGCGCACGTGGGACCTGCAACACCCCGCGACCGCCTGGATCGCCAAACACGCCTGCCGCACCCTGATCAAAGCCGGCGCGCAGGACGCCCTCGCCTTGTTCTCGTACAACAAGAGGGTGAAGGTGCGTGTGGAGGACCTGAGGATCGCGGAGGACCGCCTCGCCCTCGGCGGAACCCTGGAGTTCGCGTTCGAGCTGGTTTCGGGATCCGACCAGGACCAACCGCTGGTCATCGACTACGCGATCCACTACATGAAAGCCGATGGTCGGCATTCTCGCAAGGTCTTCAAGCTGAAAGAGCTGGAATTGCCCGCGCGTGCCGCCATCACCCTGCGCAAGCGCCAGCGCATCGTGGACCTCAGCACCCGGAAGCACTACCGCGGTGACCATCGCGTGGAGGTCCTGGTGAACGGGAACAGCCTGGCGATCGCGGGGTTCGTGCTCGAGATCGTCCACCGGCAGGATACTGCGCCAGAACGGCTGAAGGCCTGACCCCGGGCCGGCGGCAGGGTGTCGCGCCCCGAACATCCGCGCCACCCGTACCGTTGAAAAGTTACCTTTGCCTGTGATGCGCCGCGTCCTCTTCCTCTTCACCCTGGCCCTCTATGCCTGGAGCGCCATGGAGATGCATGAGTGGGTGCGTGTGCCGCAAGTGGTGCTGCACTTTCTGGAGCAGCATACCAGTGAGGACTTCCACGACCTCTTCCACAACGAGCACACCGACGATCAGCAACACGATGAGCACGACCACGATCCGTTCAGCGAGGATTGCCACGGCGAGTTCTGCGCGTGCAGTGGCCTGGTCGCGCTTTCACCGGTGAACAGGTCTCTCCTGATCTCCCTACAGCCGCTCACCACCAAGGTGGGTGCGCAATTCCTCAACGTTGCGCCCAGTGGTTTCACGGGCAACGTG
>SSGN01000044.1 GCA_008016945.1 Flavobacteriales bacterium | reverse complement strand
TAGGGCAGGGCGTTGGTGACCAGTGCGGAGCGGGACATGGGCGGGCGTGCGGCAGGGGGGCGGGGATTATCGCATGGGGGGTGGGCCGGACCCGATCAGGCACCGGCGGCGCAGGCAGGGCGGCGGCCCCGGAGCGCGGTCCCGGCCGGAGGTGGCCAACCCAAAAGCAGCGACCCGGCCTGGGGCCGGGTCGCGATGAGGCGGTGCTGGCGCTGCGGGCCTATTGCCGCAGCCAGGTCTGCGACTTGCAGATGAAGGCGATGCAGCCGGACACCTCCAGCTTCTGCCCGCCCTCGACCAGCGCCATCTTCGACTTGTAGACCTTGCCCTCGTCGGGCTTGAGGATGGTGCCGCCGGCGTACTTGCCACCGCCCGACGCCTTCATGCCGCGGATTATCTCCATGCCGGTGATCGGCTGGTCCTTGCGGTCGTCGCTGCACTTGTCGCAGGTCGGGTTGGGCTTGCTCGGGTTGATCAGCTCGACGATGCGACCGCTGACGCTGCCATTGGCGGCCTGGGTGATCTCGACGATCGACTTGGGCTTGCCGGTGTCGTCATCAATGGTCTTCCAGCGGCCGACGGCGGAGTCGGCGGCGCTGGCAGTGACCGACAGAGTCAGCGAGAAAAGCGATACAGCCAGGCAGGTCAGCAGGGTGTTGCGCATGGTCCCCTCCCAAGGGCGTAGATGGCCGCCAGCACCAGCGGCGAGCCTGAATCTGTTATACCAGCATCCGCATGCGTACGGATCAGCGGCTGCTTCGATGGGGAGCACGCGCCCACGGATCCGTTCAAGATTCGTGGGCGCGTGAGGTTCATAGCCCGCCGCCGCCGCACTCCTGGGCCAGATAGTCGTCGATCAGCCGCAGTTGCTCGGCCATGGTTGCGCGCGTCCAGGCGGGGCCATGACCATAGTCGGCGATCTCGTGGTAGACCACCGGCTTGCCGGCCTGCTTGGCCTTGTTGACAAACCAGATCGACTGCTCCAGCGGCACGGTCTGGTCGCGGTCGCCGTGATAGACCATCAGCGGGATCTGCATTTCGGCGGCCTTGTCGAGCGGGCTCAGTCCTTCGACGGTGGGTGCCTGGGCCTGCCGGAAGAATGGATTGGTGAAGAACCGCGCCCAGATGCGCTTGATGTCGGACACACCCGCGCCGGCGATTGCGCACTTGTACAAGCCATTGGGACGCACCGAGGCCGTGAACGCGGAGTAGCCGCCGTAGGAGAAGCCGAACATGGCGATGTGGCCGGGCTTGGCGATACCCTGCTCGATCAGCCACTTGGCACCGTCGTCCTTGTCATCCTGCATCTTCTGGCCCCATTCGGCGTCACCAGCCATCCACAGCTTGCGGCCCCAGCCTTCGGATCCCCGGAATTGCGGGCGTAGCACGGCCTTGCATCGTGAAGCCAGTAGCGGTACCCACATCGATCCGTCGAAATCCATGGTGTCACGTGACCACGGGCCACCATGTGGATGCACCACTGCCGGCCAAGGGCCGGCGCCGCACAGTTCCGTGTCAGGACGGGTGAGGAAAGCGGGAATGTCCAGTCCGTCGCGCGCCTTGTAGTAGACAAGTTCCGTCTTTCCCAGCGAGCGGGGGTCGATGTCCGGGAACGCCTTCGCCAACAGGGTAAGCTGGCCGTCGCGGAACAGGTAATACTCGGGTGGCGCCGAAGCGCCATCCACGCTCAGAAGGACGGTGGACAGGTCCGGGGTGTAGCCGGTGATGGTGATGTTCTTCTGCGTCGGGTAGTCGATTGTCGCGGCCCGGCCTGTCGCCGGGTCGACGATCCTCAGCTTGTCGCTGGTGATACCCAGTGCCTTGCGGAGTCCGGCATCGAGTGCGCGCATGTTGGCATCGGTCCATTCGATGTCATCGCCGCGCGGGCCTTCATAGCCCAAGCCGAGGATCTGCCCAAAGTGGTCACCAGCGGCGCGGTACGGATTGACCAGTACGCGGTTGGCATTGAAGTATCGGTGCTGGAAAAGCACTTCCTTGCGCTGGCGTGCCGCGATGTCGTACTCGTAGATCAGTGACTTGTCTTGTCCCTCGTTGCTGAGCACGAAGGCGATGTTGGGATCGTTGCCGAAGCCGATAATCTGGGTCTGGTCGCGATTCTTGACGTATGAGCGGAAGTGCTCCTCCCACTGGCCACCGGCATTGCGGAATTCCGCCGAGACGTACGCGCCGCGGTCATCCACGCTTTGCTTCAGGCGCGCGCGCAGGGAACCATCGAGGTCAGTGACGTATCCGGCGACCTTGTCCTCGGAGATCTGAATACGTTCGGCTTTGAACGTGGATAGGTTCACCTTGTAGACGTCGCCGGCGTTGCTGCCGACGTTGTTGACGACCAGGATGTGATTGGGGTCGTTGGGTAGCCTGTCAAGCACGGTCGGGTTGCTGAGAGCCTGCATCAGTTCTTCGGAACGGCTATTGGCGCGCTCCTGGGGCATTGGCTCCTTCCATTCCTTGCCTTGCAAGTCGGTGATCATCAACTTGGAAAGGAAGTGCTTGGTGACACGGTCGCTGCGCAGGTCGTGCGGTTGAGACAACAGCACCGCCAGGCGATCGCTCTTGATGAACGAAACGCCGTTGATCTTCATCTTGGCCGAACCGATCAGGGTTGGCGCCTTGTCCAACGCATCCGTTTGCCACACCGCGATTACGCGATCTTCGCCGTCGCCACGCAGGGCTGCGATGTGGGTGCCATCGGGGGACAGGGTGAAGCCTGAGTACTGCGGATACGCGGCCAGTTGCTCGATCGTCGGTTGCGTTGGAGTTTCTGCGCGCAACTGCTGCGCGGCGGGAACAAGAAGTGAAAGTGCTGCGAAACCGAGGAAAATCGCTTTCATGGGTCAGGGTCCATCCAGGGTCTGGGGCCTGTCGGCCGTGGCGGGGACTTCAGGTGTGTTCATGCGAGGGGCTAATCAGGTCAACTCGCCGCCCTTGAGGTGCATCGTGTGCTCGGATGTGGGTGACGCAGTCTGCGACCCGCTGACCGGAAGATCCTGCAGGCAGGATCAGCAGAAAAAGAGCCGCCGCTCCTGGGAGCGGCGGCAGGTTGGTCGACGCATCTTTACGAAGCTATCAGAACTCCTTTGTGAAGTTCACGAAGAAGCTGCGCCCGAAGTAGTCGAAGCCACTGTACAGCGGGGCATTGCCGACCGTGTTGATCACGCCGTTGGAAATCACCGGCGGGGTTTCGTTGGTCAGATTGCGTACGCCACCGGTGACAGACCAATTGTCTGCCGCATAACGCGCAGAGAGCGCATGCAGGAAGAAGTCGTCGGTATACAGCTTGTAGAAGTCCACGTACTGCTGGCGAAGGTCCGGGTCGCCATCGGCGTAGTAGTCGTAGCTGTCCATGCCATCGACCCATTCCAGGCCGTAGCGCACCATCCAGTTGCGGAAGGTGTACGCCAGGTCCAGGTTTCCGGTGTACTGCGGCGAATTGAGTGTGCCGGTCCAGTTTACGATCGGGTCATCGGGGAAGGTCCGGCCGGACTGCTCCATGAAGTTGGTCACCAGCGCGGTGGCGCGGAAAGTGCCCGGGCCGATGTCGCGAACGTAGCGCGTGGTGAAGTCCCAGCCACGCACTTTGCTGGTGGAGATGTTCACGTAGCCGGTGGTGACACTCAAGCCGTTGTTGGCCCCGCGGGTGACCAGGTTGCACCAGCCATTGCGTGCCTGGAAGTCACTGGCAAGGCTGCCATAGCACAGGTTGATTACCTGGCCGCCGGACAGGCGGGTCACGCCGTTGTCGACCTGGATGTCGTAGTAGTCGGCGGCGAATGACAGGTCACCGAACCACTCCGGGAACTCGGGCTGGAACACGATGCCCGCGGTCAGTGCGGTGGATGTTTCTGCCGCCAAGCCGGTTTCGGCGCCACCCTTCGTGGCGACTTGTACGGAATTGGTCTGCTGGAAGTTTGCCGGCAGGCCTTCCGAGGAGCAGTTGGTGCGGACCAGGCTGGTGGCAGGCAGGTCGCCCCAGTCCTCACACGGGTCGGTGCTTGCTGACAGGAAGCCGGTGGTGGCACCCAGGAATTGCTCGAACAGCGCTGGTGCGCGGAACGATGTGCCATACGAGCCGCGCAGCGACACCCACTGCACCGGCGTGTACAGCATGCCGATCTTGTAGGTGGTGTCAGAGCCATAGGAATCGTAATCGGTATATCGACCGGAAACGTTGAACGTCAGTTCTTCCGCCCCCTTCATTCCGGAAAGCACCGGGATCTCGATCTCCGCGAAGGCCTCCATCACCGCGTCCTTGCCGCGGGTCGGCTGCGAGGCGGTCAGGCCGTACAGGTTGTTGGCAACCGAATCCGGGGCCGGGGAGTCATCGATTTCCGAGCGGCGGTATTCAAGGCCGAAGGCGCCGCTGACAGTGCCGTGTGGAAGGTCGAACAGCGGGCCGTCAACGTTCAGGTTGGCGGTCGTATCCGTATACAGCGTGTTGCCCCAGGTTGGCTGGAAGATGTAGTTCACCCAGGCTTGGGGCAGGTTGCCACCAATCACGCTTGGGGTCAGCGCAGGCGCGGCCACGCAACCGTCGGCGGGGTTCCGGCAGGCAAAGCCGCTTCCGGCGGCAACCACGTCGTAACTGCGGGCGATGCGATCGGTCAGGAACGACTCGATCATGTACTTGGCGTTAGAGCGCGCGTACTGCAGATTGAAGTCGTAGTTCCATTCCGAGGTCAGGTTGCCGCGGATGCCGCCGATGGCACGGTAGAAGTCGACGTTCTGCTCGCTGTCGTACGTGCCGAAGCCGACGAAGGCACGGACTGCCACAATCTGCCCGTTGGTGGAACCGTCAGCGGGCGGGTTCAAGGTGGCCAGGTTGCGGAACTCCGGCGGCAACAGCAGGCTGCCGCGCGGATAGTCCATCGAAAGCTGGCGGTAACCGGTCTGGCGGGATTCGCGACGGCTGCCCAGCAGTTCGAAGTACAGCTCCGCGTCGCCCAGCGCACCAATGTCAACGCCACCTTGCAGGAAGCCAGTGAAGTTGTGGGTTGGCGAGATCAGCGACTCTTCCAGCATGCGAGGTTCGAAGGTGTCGCGGGAGTTGAGGCTCACGCCCTCGTAGCCGGGGAATGTGCCGCCGGTGACTGCGGCATTGGGGCGCCAGCGGTTGAAGCTGGTTCCGATGGTGCCAGCGGCAGGCACACCCGGACGGGTCGGCGTGCCGATCGTGTTGATGGTGACGCCACCAGCGTCCAGCCCCCAGCACTTGGGCTTGCCTGTGATCGGGTCGACGTAGTCCTGGGTGCCGTATTCGCCGGTGGCCGGGTCGCGGCCCCACAGCGGACGCGGGCACTCGCTGGCCCAGTCGCGGTCGCCGATGGTCATTTCGCTGCGGTGGTAGGCTTCCAGCGAGCCGGAGACCCACCAGTTGTCGCGAGTCAGGCCATTCATGACGGAGGCGCGAGTTTCGTTGCCACCGCCGTCCTGGGTGACGTTCTGCTGAAACTCAATGACTGGGCCGTCGACATTGCGGCGGGTGACGATGTTGACCACGCCGGCCACCGCGTCGGAGCCGTAGATGGACGACGCGCCGTCCTTCAGGATTTCGATGCGGTCGACCATGATGTTCGGCAGCACGTTCAGGTCGGTGGCACCAACGGCGCCGCGCGAGCCCGATGGCGCCACGCGCCGGCCGTTCATCAGCAACAGGGTACGGGTGGCGCCCAAGCCGCGCAGCGAAAGGGTGTTTACGCCGCCGCCGCCGTTGACCACGTAGCCACCGTACGCGTTGTTGATCTGCGCGGAGCCTGCGGTGACGGTGTTGCTCTGCAGCACGCCGGTCGTGGAGTTGAAACCAGCCACGGTAGTTTCTTCGCGGTTGATCACCTGGATCGGTGACACGGAGTTGAAGGTGTCGCGTGCGATGCGCGAGCCGGTGACCGTGACCTGTTCGAGGTTGGTCGCCTGTTGCTTGCTGGACTCGGCCGTCTTCGTTTCCTCGTCCTCGGACGTCGACTGGGCGTCCTGTGCCAGCGCCTGGCCGGCGAACGGCACGATCATGGCGGCCAGCAGGGCGGCACTGAGGCGATGGCGGGTGGGTGCGTATGATTGCTTCATTGCGTGTAGTCCCCTGGAGCAGTGGTTGCGATGCCGACTCCCGCAGTGGAGTCGCAGCTGAACAAGGCCCGAACGCGTGGCCTGAACGGAACTTAACACGATATTTATCCGCCGTGCATCCGATCGTCACAATTGCCGGGTACTGGCCCGGACGAGAGCCCCCCCATGGACCCCACCCCCCGTTTGATCCACGCCCTCGAAAGCCTTGCGGCAACGCCTTCGGGGCCACCCATCGCCCCGCCCCAGGCGCGCTGGGAGGTGCAGGTGGCCGGCGCCGCCTGCCGGGTCGGGCTGTTGACCGGCTGGCCGCTGGGTGCGGAAGCCGCCGCGGGCCTGCGCGCCGGGGTGGAGGCCGCCGCTGCCGCCCAGGGCC
>SSGN01000229.1 GCA_008016945.1 Flavobacteriales bacterium | reverse complement strand
GCCGCAACCTGGGCAAGACCAACCCGCTGAACGACGCCGACCTCGCCGAATTCGTCGAACTGCAGCAGACCTTTGCCGATTCGGACAAGAGCTGGCGCGTGGACATCGCCGGCATCGACACCGCCAGCTACGACCTATCGGTGAAGAACCCGAACGGCGGCGAGGAAGTCATGCACCGCAGCCCGCAGGCGATCATTGACGAGATTGCCGCGCTGGATGCCGAGAGCGCGGAGGTGCTGGCGAAGATTAGGTCGATGTTGTGAAAACAGACTGGCCTCGAAAAAAGATTGGCGAGATAGCCCGGCACTCGCTCGGGAAAATGCTCGACAAGGCGAAGAACAAAGGGGAGCCGCGGCCTTATCTACGCAATCTGAACGTACGCTGGTTCGATTTTGATTTGTCGGACGTACTTGAAATGCGCTTTCTCCCAGAGGAGGCTGACAAGTACATGGCCATCAAAGGCGACGTGCTGGTTTGCGAGGGCGGCTATCCGGGGCGAGCAGCGATCTGGAACAAGGATGAACCGATCTATTTTCAGAAAGCGCTCCACCGCGTCCGCTTTCACGAACCGGAGCGCAACAAGTGGTTTCTCTATTACCTGCACTATCGTGATCTTGAGGGCACGCTGAGTCGTCACTTCAATGGCGCAGGTATTCAGCATTTCACCGGTGAGGCGCTAGCCAAATTTGAAATGCCATACCCGCCGATTGCTGAACAACATCGCATCATCGCCCTCCTCGACGAAGCCTTCGACGGCATCGCCACCGCCAAAGCCAACGCCGAAAAGAACCTCCACAACGCCTGCACCTTGTTTGAAAGCCACCTGCAATCCGTTTTCACAGAGCGGGGCGAGGGGTGGGTGGAGACCACCGTCGACAAAATTTCCACGAACCTCGACAGCAAACGCATCCCTATCACCAAGAGTGACCGGAAGAGTGGTGAGTATCCCTACTACGGCGCATCTGGCATCGCTGATTACGTTGCCAACTACATCTTTGACGGAGATGCGCTTCTTGTCTCCGAGGATGGAGCAAATTTGCTGACACGCTCAACACCAATTGCGTTCTCTGTTTCAGGCAAGTACTGGGTGAACAACCATGCCCACATCCTTAAGTTTGAACACATGGCGACCCAGCGCTTCGTTGAATTCTACTTTGCCAGCGTCCGTCTCGATGAATACATCACCGGCGCTGCGCAACCTAAACTGAACCAGAAGGCACTCAACTCTATTCCAATCCACATACCTGTTTCGGTTGCTGAGCAGGCAACGATAGTCGAGTGCGTTGAGTCTTTTCAGGAAGAAACCCGGCGCCTCGAATCCCTCTACCAGCGCAAACTCGCCGCCCTCGACGAACTGAAGCAATCCCTGCTGCATCAGGCCTTCAGCGGCCAGCTTTGATGGGCAATATTCTCGGGCAAATACGGCCTATATAATCAATCCATGGAACGTATCCAATCGATCAACCTGGCGCGAATTGACTGGTGTTGTGCCGATCGCGGCATGACGCTGGATGAACTCGCCCATGAGATCGATATCGCACCTGCCACCTTGGCCAATGCGATGGCTGGTGAGGCAGGATTGACGTTCAACCAGTTGCGCAAACTGGCCGCCTTCTTCGGGCGCGGCACGCTTTTTTTCCTGGAGCCGGGGCCGGTGAATGAAGCGAAGGTGCATTCGCCGCAGTTCCGCACCCTGAGCAACCAGAAGCCGGAGCTTTCGCATCGCATGAAGCTGCTGATCGAACGCGTGGAGCAGCAGCGTGCGGTGTTTCTGGCCTTGCGCGAGGAGCTCGATCAGGCAGAGGTCGTGCGCTTTACGCCGCCGGCGCTTGAAGGTCTGAGCATTCCGGCAGCGGCGAAACGCGCTCGCGAATGGCTGGGGCTGGCGGATCGCAACGATTTCGACAGTTATCGCCGGGCCATCGAGGCGAACGGCCTGCTGGTGTTTCGTAGCAATGGTTACAACGGCAAATGGCAGATCGCCAAGGAAAGCCCGATTCTCGGCTTCTCGCTATACGACCCGGAATGCCCGGTGATCGTCGTCAAGAAGCTGGATGCGGAGACGCGCCAGAGCTTCACGCTAATGCATGAGCTGGGACACCTGCTATTGCACCGTGCTAGTTCGATTGACGATGAGGGCGATCTGCACTCGCCGGAGGGGGCCGAGCAAGAGGCCAACGCGTTTGCCGGACATCTGCTGGTGCCGGACGGCTTCCTGCTGAGCATCCGCGACGACCAACGCCCGCCCGAAGCTGCCGGTTTTGATGACTGGCTGGAGCCGCAGCGCAAGGCTTGGGGCGTCAGCGGCGAGATGATCCTGCGCCGCCTGATGGACGCGGGGCGCCTTCCGGCCACGGCGTACGCGGCGTACCGGCAGTGGAGCAGCCAACGGGTCATCCCGGAGAAAGACGGCGGTAGCCGGGAGCACCGCAACCGGGAGCCGCGCCATCTTTTCGGCGATGGCTATGTGCGCACGGTGCTGGATGCCATGAATGCACGCCGGATCACGCTCGCCAAGGCCAGCAGCTATCTCGACAACCTGAAGATCAGCGACCTGCACAAGCTGGAGCGATTCTATGCAGGTGTTTGATGCGTCATCCACGCTCCACGCATGGGATAACTATCCCATCGCGCAATTTCCGGGGCTCTGGACATGGATGGCGGATCGGGTGGCGCAGGGAGTGATCCGGATGTCCGAGGTTGCCATCGAGGAAGTCGGGCACAAGGCGCCGGAGTGTCTGGTCTGGCTCAAGGCGGCGGGCCTGCAGAAGATGCCCGTGACCGAGGCGATCCTGCTGGAAGCTTTCCGCATCAAGGGGCTGCTTGAGATCGAAGAAGACAAGTACGGCAGCGGGGTCGATGAAAACGACCTGATCATCATCGCTACCGCGAAGCTGCACGGCTGCGAGCTGGTGACAGATGAAGCCTTTCAGGCTTCGGCGAACAAGCTGAAACGCAACTGGAAGATACCGGCCGTTTGCAATATGGCCAGCGTACAAACGCCCTGGATCGACTTCCTCAGCTACATCAAGCGCTCGGAAGTGGTTTTTGGCTGATCGGCCGGCTCAAGAAAGCGAAAGGCCTCGGTGATCTCACTGGGGCCGTGACGCCGACCGGGAACCCCCTGTCCAACCGCGGTGAAGTGAATGAGAGATGCGCTTGTCGATACAAACCCGGTACGAAGGATTTTTCTTGATCGGGTTTTGATCCTGCGCCCCCCTTGCTTGAAAAATGGCTTCGTTGCTCATTTAAAATCAATGGGTTGTATATTTTTCGATGGCGAGAGGTTTCTTGATTATGTTGCAAGCTGCCGCCCTCGACGAACTGAAGCAATCACTGCGGCATCAGGCCTTCTCTGGCAAACTATGATTCCGGAATAAACCAAACGCGCCATGACTGCCCAGCCTGCATTGTTCGAGAACCCCCCCATCCGCCGCGTGTACGACGAGGAAACCGAAACCTGGTGGTTTTCGGTGGTCGACATCGTTCAGGTACTTACCCAGCAACCCGACTATCAGACGGCGCGCAAGTACTGGAACAAGCTGAAAGAGCGGCTGAGCAAGGAAGGCAGTCAGTCGGTGACAAGTTGTCACCGACTGAAATTGCCTGCCGCCGATGGCAAGAATTACCTCACCGACGTAGCCACCGCCGAAACCCTGTTGCGCCTAGTGCAGTCGGTGCCCAGCCCCAAGGCCGAGCCGATCAAGCTCTGGCTGGCCAGGGTGGGTTACGAGCGCATACAGGAAATCGCCGACCCTTCCCGTTCGCTCGACCGGGCGCGGGAAATCTGGCATCAGCAAGGGCGCAGCGAAAAGTGGATCGCGCAGCGCATGACCGGGCAGGAAACGCGCAACAAGCTGACCGACTACTGGGCCAGCCACGACATCAGGCAGGGCGAGGAATTCGCCATCCTCACCAACCTGATCCATCAGGAATGGGCGGGAGTCAGCGTCAAGGCGCACAAGGCGATGAAGGGCCTGAAGGACCACAATCTGCGCGACCACATGAGCGAGGCGGAATTGATCTTCACCGCCCTGGCCGAGCTTTCCACCCGCCAGATCGCGGAAAGCGAAGCAGCCGAAGGCATGGCTGAAAACAGCCGCGCCGCGAAGCAGGGCGGCACCATTGCCAAGCATGCCCGCAGCGCGCTGGAGGCGAAGACGGGCAAGCCGGTGGTGACGGGGGAAAACTTCCTGCCGCCGGGCGGTGCGCCCAAGGCCATCAAGAAAGGCCGCAAGGCATGAAAGTGCTTTAACGCAAACCAGAGCCAGCTGTCTGATAACTACAAAAAAGTATTTACATCAACAAGTTAAGTGCTTTAAAACAAACCGATGAACGAAGCCGAAACCCGCGCCGAACTGATCGACCCGCTGCTGGCTGCCGCCGGCTGGGGGGTGACGGCGGGGAGCCGCATCCGGCGCGAGCACCCGATCACGCTGGGGCGCCTCGAAGGCGCTGGCAAGCGCGGCAAGGCGCTATCTGCCGACTACGTTCTGGAATACCGCAACACCAAGCTCGCCGTTGTCGAGGCCAAATCGGCTGACAAAGCGCTGACCGAGGGCGTCGGCCAGGCCAAGGATTACGCCGGCAAGCTGTCGATCCGCTTCAGCTATGCGACAAACGGCAGGGGCATCTACGGCATCGACATGCACACTGGGGTCGAGGGCGAGTTGCCGGCCTTCCCCGGCCCGGAGGCGCTCTGGCAGGCCACCTTCGCCACCGAAAATGCCTGGCGTGACCGCTTTGCCAGCGTTCCGTTCGAGGACAGGGGCGGCTATTTCCAGGGCCGCTACTATCAGGACATCGCCATCGAGCGGGTGCTGACGGCGCTGGCCGAAGGGCGCGAGCGCATCCTGCTGACGCTGGCCACCGGGACAGGCAAGACCTTCATTGCCTTCCAGCTGGCGTGGAAACTGTTCCACAGCCGCTGGAACCTCAACGACTGGAAAAAGCGCAGGCGAAAGCGGTCTGGAAGGCTCGCGGCGCCCGCGTATCCTCTTCCTTGCCGACCGCAACACGCTGGCCGATCAGGCCTTCAACGCCTTCTCCGCTTTCCCGGAGGATGCGCTGGTGCGCATCGCGCCGGAGGACATCCGCAAGAAGGGCAAGGTGCCGAAGAACGGCTCGATCTTCTTCACCATCTTCCAGACCTTCATGAGCGGGCCGCCCAGGGAGGGCCACCCGTCGCCCTACTTCGGCGAGTACCCGCCGGACTTCTTCGACTTCATCGTCATCGACGAATGCCACCGCGGCGGCGCCAACGACGAAAGCAACTGGCGCGGCATCCTCGAATATTTCGCGCCGGCCGTGCAGCTGGGCCTGACCGCCACGCCGAAGCGGCAGGAGAACGCGGACACCTATGCCTATTTCGGCGAACCGGTGTTCATCTACTCGCTCAAGGAAGGCATCAACGACGGTTTCCTGACGCCATTCCGCCTGAAGCAGATCGCCACCACCTTGGATGAATACGTCTTCACGCCGGACGACACGCTGGTGGAAGGGGAGATCGAGGCCGGCAAGCGTTACGAGGAGCCGGATTTCAACCGCAGCATCGAGATCGTTGCCCGCGAGAAGAAGCGCGTTGAAATCTTCATGGCCGATATCGACCAGAAGGAAAAGACCATCGTCTTCTGCGCCACGCAGGCCCATGCCATGCTGGTGCGCGACCTGATCAATCAGGGCAAGAAGAGCAGCAATCCGGACTATTGCCAGCGGGTGACGGCCGAGGACGGCAAGCTAGGCGACGAGGCGCTGCGCGCCTTCCAGGACAACGAGAAGAACATCCCGACCATCCTGACCACGTCGCAGAAGCTGTCCACCGGCGTCGATGCGCGCAATGTGCGCATCGACGCCGGTGGACAGCTTCTGCGACGTGGTCAGGATGGTCGGGATGTTCTTCTCGTTGTCCTGAAAGGCACGCAGCGCTTCGTCGCCGAGCTTGCCGTCCTCGGCGGTCACCCGCTGGCAGTAGTCCGGATTGCTGCTCGTCTTGGTCTGATT
>SSGN01000215.1 GCA_008016945.1 Flavobacteriales bacterium | reverse complement strand
GGTCTCTCAGAGAATGCGGTGAAGTGCCAGATCTGGATCGCCGTGTCGGTGTACCTGCTGGTGGCCATCGTCAGAAAGCGGTTGGCAATAGAGGCTTCGCTCCATTCAATTCTACAGATCTGCTCGGTCATGCCCTTCGAGAAAATGCCCATCCAGCAGGCCTTTCAGAAGGATCGATCAGCAGCAGAACCCGCCAACCTCCCGAACCAGTTGATTTTGTTCGACTTTTAACCGGACAGCAATGAAGGACTTGCTGAAATGCGAGAGGTTCTCGAAGCCGCACTGGAAGGCCACCTCGCTCACCTGCAGGTCACCGGCGCTCAGCAGCAGCTTGGCGCGGCGCAAGCGCTGCTCCCGCAACCAGCGCCCTGGTGCGGCTTGATACAGCTGCTGGAAATCGCGCTTGAACGCCGAAAGGCTGCGCCCGCACATGCGCGCGTAGGCCTCGAGCGAAAGGTTGAACATGTAGTTGTCCTCCATGATCCGGCGCATGCGGTCGAGGGCGCGGTTGTGCATCATGGCCTGGAAGGATGCGACGAAGGCATCGTTCCGCGGATCGCTGGCGATGTTCAGGAGCAGCTCGCGCAGTTTCAGGTCCACGAGCCGCGGATCCATGGCGCGCTCATTCCTGAAATGCGGCAACATGCTGTTCATGTACGCGTCGATGGCCGGCGTGGTGCGCACCATGGCCAGCGGGGAGAGCGGCGCCGCGTTCTTCGTGCGCACCTCCACGGTGCGGAAGACCTCGCAGATGAACTCATCGGTCATGAAGAAGAGGAGCACGCAGAAGGGCGTTCCGAAGTACTGCTCCACGATACTGCCGCCCTTCTTCACAAAGGCCATCTCGCCGGCGCTCAGCTCCACCTTGCCATCCGCGTTGCGCCAGTCCTTGCGGCCCTCCAGCACATACACGAAATAGCTGGCATGGCTCCACATGTCCTGCTCCGTCGTCTTCAGCGGGCAGGTGAACTCGGCCATCAGGTGCTCACCGCTGCGGAACTGGCGGTTGCGTACCGGATCGGCGATGATGACATCGACGAAGTTGTACATCCACGCAAAGATGCGCACGGTCCTGGAACCCGGCGTTCTTCCGGACCCATGGCTCCGGAAGCCGGATCCTTCAACGGGTCATGGACGGTGCTTCAAGTACGCGTGCAGGGTGACGGCGGATTGTTCGTGCGGGTTCGCGACCACATGCGCACCGAGCGTATCGTCGATGTAGCTCATGGCCTGGCGTTCCAACATGCGCACATCATACGGTGCAGCGATCGTGGCGTTGAGGAAACGAGACTCCTCGATCGGCCCTTCCAGGACCATGATCATTCCCCCGCCGTTCGGGTGGTAGTGGCGATCACTTGCTGCGCCGGGCTCCCAACGGATCAGCACCACCTTCAAGTACTGATTCTCCACGAGCACCTTGCGGCCGTCGCTCTCGTCGCCGAGGAATGCCCATGCGCTGGGCGGCACCAACGATGCGCGTTCGAGGATCGGTCGGAATTCCCTGGCCGTTGCCTTTGCGGGAAGCGTCAGTGCCTTCACCATGAGGTGATAGTTGATGTCCTCGAATCGGATGGTGGGCAGCGCTTTGCTCCGGATGCCGATGCCGCGGAGGAACCAGGCGAAGCGATCGAAGGATGCGGGTGGTTGTGCGAGTTGTGCAGCGGCGTTCATGGTGCTCATTATTATCGCCACAAAGGACCGACCGCATGCTCGCGGGGTGTTTTCCGCAGCAGCCCAATGATCTTTCCGAGAGGTTCATCATGGCACGGTGTCGATGTTGATGCGTTCATGGATCGACTGCCAGGGCGATCATCACACGGAATCGTTGGCCATGGTCATCGAGCTGGGAGAGTCTTCCTTGTTTGGTCTGTGCCCTTCCTTGCCGCAAAGTGTGCTGGTAGCGCAACACCCCATGTGAGTATGATCGGGAATGCAGGGGGTATGCGATCACCCATCACCAGGACGCGCCGCCGCGGTGCGTCACCATCGATCCGGCCATGATCCCTGAACAATGTTCAACCACCGACGGGTCTGAAGAGAAGATCGGAAGTCACCCGTGTGGAATTACGGTGAACACCGTATAACATGGGGCACATCACCCTCGTAAGATCGCCCCAAAACCAACAGGATGACCAGGACCATTACCCTCTTCCTTGCCACAGGCATGATCCTCAGCAGCCACGCCCAAGGCTGGCAAGCGCTGGGCCTCACCAACATCCCCAACGAATCGAGCACCTGCGTGGGGGCCCATCAGGGCGTGCTCTACGCGAGCAATTTCACCAATGGACTGCACAAGAGCTACGACAACGGGGACACCTGGATCCCGGTGCCGGTGAGCGGTATCACGGGATGGATCAAAGGCTTCGCGAGCACTGGGAACCGCCTCTACACGTATTCCCAGGATGGCTCCGCTTCCGGTTACATCTACTGGAGCACGGATGAAGGCGCTACATGGACGGTGGACACCGTGGGCCTGCCTCCCCACGCCTGGATCCCCGGCGGCAAGGCGGCCGTGGGCGAACTGCACGGCTACAACGGCCACCTGGCCGTGATCACCGACCAGGCCGATGCCTATCTCGTGAAGGCCGAGACCGACCCGGCCTGGCAGGACGTGCCCTGGCTGGACGCGAACGACCCCGGTTCGTTCTGGAGCGTGGGCGATACGTTGATCGTGCACGGCGCGGGTGCGCAATCGGCCGGCTTCGCGTACAGCACGGACCATGGCCAGACCTGGGTGACACCAGCCTGCGCGGGCCTGCCCTCCTGGTACAGCGGTGCGGTCCTCACCCATGATCCGCTCACCGGCCGCATCTACAGCGCGGGCAATTCGTCCATCGGGTTGGGGGCCAAGGTGCACTACACGGATGACTGGGGTGCCACATGGACCGAGCTGGATCTCTCTTCGGTGCTGACCGTGGGAGCTTCGGTGTGGGAGTTCTCCCATCACATCGGATCCATGCTCATGCGCGGCGACCAGATCTGGATCTCGTGCGACAACAGTGCTGCCAATACGCGTCCGGACCTGTTCCACAGCGCGGATGGTGGCGCGACCTTCGAGCGGGATACCGTGGGCCTACCGATCGATCAGTACGGCACCTACGTCATGTACGGTCTGATGGAGAAGGATGGCGACGTCTTCTGCGTGGCCAACCTGAACGACGTGTTCCGCCGGGGGCTCGGATCCACCCGGATCACCGAGCGCGCCAAGCTGCCCGAGTTGACTGTTTGGCCGAACCCGGCAATGGATCGCGTGCAGGTCGGGCTGAACGGCGTTGGTGCGCAGCACTATCAGGTGCGCGATGCGGTCGGGCGGTTGGTGATGCAGGGTAGGTTGCCCGTTGATGGCAGCATCTCGATCGCGTCATTGCGGGTGGGTGCCTATGAGTTGCAGGTGTTGAAGGAGGGTGAGCCCATCGGTCGTCAGCGATTGGTGAAGCTCTGAGCCTGCGCCCGAACGGCGAACCCGGAAGGTCAAGGTAGGTTTCTCGTCAATGCGTGATCGATCCCGACATTTCGACCATCGCAGGGTGTCCACTCAAACATCCGCCGGGTCTGTCGCGCTCCCGGCCTTGAGCCGGGATGGCGGGGACCTTGCGGCCCGTAGGGGCGATCATTCGTTCAGCGCCACTACGAACGCATCGGGCGTCATCTGGATCTCGTTCAGGATCTTGCGGATCAACGGGTGGCTGATGTCCTGACCTTTGTGGTGTGGAAGGGTGGTGTAGCGCCCATCCGGATGCCGGTAGAAGACGTGGCTCCCTTTCTGGCGCACCACCACGAAGCCCCATTGAGCAGGATGCGTTCGAAGGTCCGCGCATCCACGATCGGCAGTTTGCTCATACCGCGATGGAGAACGACTGAAGGCCGACGAACTCCGGCAGTGCTTCGATCTCTTCCTTGGTCATCTCCTCGAAGCACAGCTCCACCACCTCCTTCAGGTTGGCTTGAAGCTCGTCCAAGCTCCTGGCCTGGGTGTGCGCACCCGGTATGCTCGGCACCATGCCGATGTAGAGCCCGGTTTCGAGATCGCGCTCAATGTGGGCCGTGAGTTGGATGTTACGCATGACAGTGCTTTGTTCAAAGGTAATCCTTGTTCCAACGACTGCCATCAGGTCGCGCTCTGCGGCTTGAGCACCTTGGTCTCCAGGCCACCTTGTCGCAAGTGTTCCGCGCGTGTGGGCATGAGCGCGAGCGGGAGGGCCGCTTGTGACCTTCCTCACCACATCATCTTATCCGGGTCCTGCCGCGCATCTAAGATGTCCGACACGAAGATCAGGTCGTCGATGATGCGGTAGATGATCTTGTGGTTACCGCTCACCTTGCGACGGTGTTCCATCTTCAGGTGGTCGAGTAGCGGCTCGTACTGCCCACCGAGCGGGTGGTCCACTAATCAGTCGATGTCGTCGACGATCTTCTTCGAGATCCTGTCAGCTACATGCTCTCCCGCTTCCTCGGCGTAGTAGTCCCAGATATCATCAAGCCGCACGACGGCACACTCGGAAACCTGGAACCTCACTTCTTCTTACGTGAGGTGAGCCGCGCACGAACCTGTGCGGTGCTCAACACACGGCCGTTGGCCAAGTCTTCCTCGGCTTTCATGGCGCGCGCGGTGAGCTTGGCTTTGAGCAGTGCGTTCTTGGAGCCCCCGCTGAGAATATCCTTAGCCTCGGGCACGAGATGGTGAGCACGGGCAAGATCATCCACTTCATGCTACTGAGGCGGTGCAAAGGATCGGTCCGCTTCGCGCGGTTGTTCGTATGTGAAGAAGAGATGAAGTCTCGATCCTCACCATCCTCCCCCCCCCTCACATCTACGCCACGCGGACGCGCCTGTGCGGAGACCGTTCCTTTCACACCGACTGAGCATGATCGACCCGGTACGTGTTGTCCGTGGCGGAGCCTGCTTCGGCGCTGGCTGATGGCATACGCCGAATGGGGAGCTTGGAGGCGCTACCAAAGGATGGTCGATCGCTGGGGAATGGTCCCATCGTTCACGTTCCGTCACAAACGCGGCATGGAACGGTTACTTGTCGCATCGCGATCGCGTCGTTCCACCAAACACGAGTTCCATGGTCTTACATCTCAACCGCCGGAAGGTGGTGTCAGGAGCGTTGATGGTCGGTTGTTATTTGTTCGACCCCGGTGTGGCGGCCGCCCAAGGGTTGGCGTGGAAACGAACATTCGGCGGCGAGGGCGATGAGATCGTCAATTCCGCCGCGGTGGATGGTGAGGGCCGTACTGTTCTGGTGGGCTATTTCGAAGGCGAAGTGGATCTGGACCCTGGGCCTGGCGAGCACTTGGTGACCTCCAATGGTGAGTTGGACGCCTTCGTGATGCGCCTGGATCAGGATGGTGATCTGGATTGGGTCCGGACCTTCGGTGGCCCGGAGTCGGACTATGCCACTGGTGTGAGCTTGGACGATCTAGGGAATGTCTTCGTCGTTGGCACTTTCCGAGGGGCCGTGGATATGGACCCCGGGACCGGGACCGCGACACTGACCAGCGCGGGCGGCCACGATGTCTTTCTAACGAAGTACGCACCGAACGGGGAGTACCTCGGAGCGTGGCGCACGGGCGGTGCGGGCTATGATGAGGCCAAGAGCGTTGCCATAGGAGGTTCGGGGGGAGTGTACGTGCTCAGTTATTTCACCGGTACCATCGATGCCGATCCGGGCGATCCCGTGCTCTCCATCGCTTCGGAGGGGCAGTTGGATGTGCTCGTGCAACGCTTTCTTGGCGATGGCACGTTGGGATGGGCCCATGCCGTGGGTGGCGCAGGCACCGACTTCGGATTGTCATTGGCGCTCGACGTGGATGAGAACATCTGGATGACCGGTTCCTTCGAGTCCACGATCGATATGGACCCCGGTGCGGGAGTGGCTGCGCTGACTTCGGCGGGTGCATGGGATGTCTTCGTTGCGAAGTGGGCATCGAACGGAACGTTCCTCTGGGCGGGTCGGATGGGAGGCCCGGAGAATTTCGATACGGGTTATGACCTCGCCGTGGATGGGGAGGGCAACACATGGGTCATTGGGTCGTTCTTCGGTAGTGCCGACTTCGATCCTGGAGCGGGTGTGCACACTTTGACAGCCTCGTCGGAGGGCTCCGACGATGTGTTCGTGGTGAAGCTGGCCGCCGATGGGGAGTTCCTCTGGGCGGGTTCCTTCGGCGGTGGCGATGCGGACCTGGGTTATGGGATCGGGGTCAACACGGGTGGGCAGGTATTGCTCACGGGGTTCTTCTCGGGCCTGGCCGACCTTGATCCGTCCACCGAGGGTGTGTTCGAGGTCTCCACCTCCGAAGCGAACTACTTCGATGGTTTCCTGAGCCTCTTGGATGGTGACGGCACCTTCATCCGTGCATGGACGTTGGGCGGTGCGGGCAGCATCGCCACCCAGTCCATGGTGGTCAGCGACAATGGCATGTTGACCATGGTCGGGCATTTCGAGAATACGGTGGACCTGGATGCCGGACCTGGCGAAAGCATGGCCACCAGTGCGGGTTTCCGTGATGCGTTCGTGTTGCGGATGAGCGATGTGGTCGCGGGTATACCACCGGCCAACGACCAGGTGGTGCCTTTGTTGTCACCGAATCCGGCTGGGGACCACCTGGTGGTAGAGCTCGGGTCCGCGTACCACGGGGTGCCGTACACGATCACCGATACGAAAGGATGCGTGGTGGCCCGCGGTGTTTTGCGTACGGATCGCACCAGCGTTCCGGTGGCTCACCTGCGCGAGGGGGCTTATCGGTTCACCTTGGATCACCCGGCTGTGCGCGGTGTCGGTTTCGTGGTGGAGCGATAGGCCGGAGCGTGGATGGTCGTTGACCATCCACCGCGATGGGGCGGTGCTGTAGGCAACATTCCCTCACCCCGTTGGTGGGGCGGTGGGGTGTGCCAACAAGGAAGGTGAACGGTGCCATGCAGGGGATCGGCCACGTTGCGTTCCCATTTCGACATGCACCGCACCGGTACTGGTGTTCGAACATGGCGCTTGGGAAGTGCTAGGTGAAGCGACGGGCCTCACCTCCATGCCACCAACACGGATCGGGCCGTGTGCTCACAGGCGCTTCTCGAAACAGACGCTGCTTTCCACCCCGGCATAGGGACCATAGTTCGGGATCCGCAGGTATCCACGTTTCTGGTAGAGGCCGATGGCTTCGGGCATCATTCGTCCGGTCTCCAGCACGCAGCGTGCGTGCCCGAGTTCCTGGGCCCAACGCTCCAGTTCGTGGAGCACCAAGGAGCCTATGCCTCGTTGCCGATGTTCCAGTGCGGTGTACATCCGCTTGATCTCCACCACGCCATGGTCAAAGGGCTTGAACGCTCCGCAGCCAAGAGGGATGTCGCCTTGCAGCACGACCACGACCTGGGCGAGTGGTGTCAGTTCGTTGTGTGCGGCGAAGAAGGCGTTGGCTTCCCCGTTGCGTTGGGCGAGGTCCATGTCGAGCCGCACCACCAGTGCGCGGAAGTCGTTGTCGTCGGAAGTGGTACGGCGTATGGTCGGGTTGGTGTTCATCGATCGCGGATGGGTTCCTGGCAGGCGTGGGAACGGCCGTTGAACGGGTACTGCGCCTTGGACCGTTACCTTGGATGGCCCACGGCATTCGAACTTCAAAACTACACGAACATGGATACGCGGAAGTCACTGGCACTGGTGCTGTGTACGGCGGCGATCATCACCAGCGGAGGGTTGTTCAAGGTGCTGCACTGGCCTGGTGCCAACCTGCAATTGTTGGTCGGCGGTGTGGTGCACGTCTTCGCGTTGTGCTTGCTGGCCCACCGGGTATGGCATGGAGGTGCGCTCCGGTGAGGCCTGGGGTTGGTATTGATATTATCAATTGATGGTATCAATGGATCGCTTCCATGTATGGGTACGTTTGTATGAACGAACCCTCAAGAACGGATCCCATGGCCAAGAAAGAACCCGAGATCGAAGTCGGCTCCGCGAAGGCGGGAGCCAAGGGCGAATGCCCCGTGATGCACGGCACCTTGCACAAGCCCGTCTCCGGACGCGGCACCAGCAACCGCGAGTGGTGGCCCAACGCGCTCAACGTCGGCATCCTGCACCAGCACGCGCCAGCGAGCAACCCGCTCGGTGCCGATTTCGACTACGCCGAAGCCTTCAAGAAGCTGGACCATCAAGCACTGAAGGCCGACCTCACCAAGCTGATGACCGACTCGCAGGACTGGTGGCCGGCGGACTGGGGCCACTACGGCGGTCTGATGATCCGCATGGCATGGCATAGCGCGGGCACCTATCGCACGGCCGACGGACGCGGTGGCGGCGGCACCGGCAACCAGCGTTTCGCGCCGGTGAACAGCTGGCCCGACAACGGCAACCTCGACAAGGCGCGCCGCCTGCTGTGGCCCGTGAAGCAGAAGTACGGCAACAGCATCTCCTGGGCCGACCTGATGATCCTCGCGGGCAACGTGGCGCTGGAGAGCATGGGCTTCAAGACCTTCGGCTTCGCCGGTGGCCGGGCCGACATCTGGCAGCCCGAGGAGGATATCTACTGGGGTGGGGAGACCGAATGGCTGGCCACCAGCGACAAACCCAACAGTCGGTACAGCGGTGAGCGCGATCTGGAGAACCCGCTGGCCGCCGTACAGATGGGCCTGATCTACGTGAACCCCGAAGGCCCCGACGGCAACCCCGATCCTGTGGCCAGCGGCCGCGACATCCGCGAGACCTTCAAGCGCATGGCCATGAACGATGAGGAGACCGTGGCGCTCACCGCCGGCGGCCACACCTTCGGCAAGATGCACGGTGCCGGTGATGCGGCATTGGTAGGTGCGGAGCCCGAGGCTGCGGGCATCGAGGAGATGGGTCTTGGCTGGATCAACAAGTTCGGCACAGGCAAGGGTGCCGACACCACCACCAGTGGGCTGGAAGGCGCGTGGAAGCCCAACCCCACGAAGTGGGACAACGGCTACTTCGACATGTTGTTCGGATACGAATGGGAGCTTACGAAGAGCCCCGCCGGTGCCAAGCAATGGGTGGCGAAGAACGTGAAGCCCGAGCACATGATCCCCGATGCGCACCTGCCCGGTGTGAAGCATCCACCCATGATGACCACCGCCGACATGGCGATGCGTTTCGACCCGATCTACGCAAGGATCGCCAAGCGTTTCCACGAGAACCCCGATCAGTTCGCCGATGCGTTCGCGCGTGCATGGTTCAAGCTTACGCACCGCGACCTCGGTCCCAAAAGCCTGTACCTCGGCCCCGAAGTGCCCGCCGAGGATCTGATCTGGCAGGACCCGATCCCCGCCGGCGCCACGATCAGCAACGCCGACGTGGCCGCGCTGAAGAGCAGGGTCCTCGCGAGCGGCCTCAGCGTGAGCGAGCTCGTCGCCACCGCATGGGCTTCCGCCTCCACCTTCCGGGGCAGCGACAGGCGTGGCGGTGCCAACGGTGCACGCGTGCGTCTGGCCCCGCAGAAATTCTGGGCGGTGAACGATCCCGCGCAGCTCGACAAGGTGCTCGGTGTGCTGGAGAACATCCGTAAGGAGTTCAACGCCGGTGGCAAGCAGGTGTCCATCGCCGATCTGATCGTGCTGGGTGGCAGCGCCGCCGTGGAGAAGGCCGCGCACGATGCCGGGTTCAATGTGCAGGTGCCCTTCACCAGCGGCCGGGGCGATGCCACGCAGGAGTGGACCGATGTGGAGAGCTTCGCGATCATGGAGCCGCAGGCCGACGGATTCCGCAACTACCAGAAGAAGGCGTACAGCGTTTCGCCGGAGGAGCTCCTGATCGACCGTGCGCAACTGCTCACGCTGAGCGCGCCCGAAATGACGGTGCTGGTGGGCGGCCTGCGTGTGCTGGGCGCCAACACCGGCGGCAGCAAGCATGGCGTGTTCACCGATCGGGTGGGCCAGCTCACCAACGATCTCTTCGTGAACCTGCTGGACATGCGCCACGCCTGGGCACCGAAGAGCGGCGAGGAAGGCATCTATGGCGGCCACCACCGCACGACCGGCGAGCGCAAGTGGACGGGCACCCGCGTGGACCTGATCTTCGGCAGCAACTCACAACTGCGCGCCATCGCCGAGGTGTACGCGCAGGCCGATGCGCAGGAGAAGTTCGTGAAGGACTTCGTGAAGGCGTGGGTGAAGGTGATGGAGTTGGATCGCTTCGATCTGAAGCGTTGAGCGGACATCGTGGTCGAACGGAAGGCGGCCTGCATTGCGCCGCCTTCCGCGTTCCGCCCTGATCGATCGAGCCGAGACCTGAAGCACGATGGGGTGATGCTCCGCTGCACCGGGACCGGCGTTCGAACAGCGGCACCTCCAGGATCTTTCCCGGATCGGTCCTCACTTTGCGGCCTTGGTGGCGCACCTTTGATCTCCACCCATGAAAGCGCATCGGCCTTGAAGCATCGAACCAAGAACCTTCGGTTACCGTTGGCCCTTTGGTGGTTGCTGTCATCCGTGCTGGGCGTGGCGCAGTCCGGACGGTCGATCCAGGGCCAAGTGCTGGAGAAGGGGAGTGGCGTGGGCTTGCCGGGCGCCAGTGTGGTGTTGTTGAACGCCTCGGATACCACGGTGCGGCAGGGTGTGGCGGCGGATACGGAAGGGGTGTTCCGTTTCGCCGGAGTGATGGAGGGCGGGTACATCCTGCGGACCTCGTTCGTTGGATCCGAGACGGATCAGCGTTCCATACGGGTGGCCGCCGACATCACAGGACTGCTGATCGAACTACGGCCTTCGGCCGTGGCGCTGAGGACCGTGGAGGTGGAAGGGGTGGTGAAGCGGGTCGAGCAACGTGGCGACACCACCATCTACAACGCGAACGCGTTCCAGGTACACCCCAACGCCACGGCCGAGGACCTGGTGACCAAGTTGCCGGGCGTGGTGATGGAGAACGGCGCGGTGAAGGCGCAGGGCGAGAAGGTGAAACGTGTCCTGGTGGATGGCGAGGAGTTCTTCGGCGACGATGCCAGCATCGCCTTGAAGAACCTACCTGCGGAGATCATCGACAAGGTGGAGGTGTTCGACCGGCTGAGCGATCAGGCGCAGTTCACAGGGTTCGACGATGGCAACCGGGACAAGACGCTCAACATCGTCACCAAGAGCGGCCGCAACCAGGGGGTCTTCGGCCGGGCCACGGCGGGCTATGGCACGGACGAACGTTACTTGGGCTCCCTGTCACTGAACTGGTTCAAGGGCTCACAGCGCCTTTCCCTGCTGGGTGGGTCGAACAACATCAACCAGCAGAACTTCTCCAGCCAGGACCTCGCGGGTGTGGCCGAAGGAGGAGGGCGCAGGCAGGCCTCGGACCTCATGGTGGGCACCAAGCCGGGCATCAACACCACGCATGCGGTCGGTGTCAACTACAGCAACAAGTTCGCCAAGGGCACCAAGCTCACGGCCAGCTATTTCTTCCATGAACAGCAAAGCGCCAATACCAGCCTGGTGGACCGCACCACGTACCTGAGCGATACCACGGCCCAGTATTCATCCAGTGCGCAGGACCGGCGTTCCGTGAGCGATGAGCATCGGTTCAACCTTCGTTTCGAGCACCGGTTCGACAGCATCAACTCCATCGTCGTAACACCCCGTCTTTCGCTGCAAAGCACACGTTCCACCGGTCTTTCCGGGGCGCAGGTGGAAGATGATGCCGGGTCGCTGCTGAGCCGTACCAGCAACGAGAGCCGGACGTCGCGCCAGGGGCTCATCTTCAGCAACGGCTTGTTGTATCGGCGCAAGTTCGCCGTGAAGGGTCGCACCTTCAGCGCCAACCTCACCACCTCGGTCTCGGGGCAGGATGGCCAGGGCACGCTCCTGGCCGATAACTGGTACGCCACGGACACCACGGCCACCACCCGCATCGATCAGCGTTCGCAAGGGCAGGACCTCACCCAGCGCCATGGTCTGGACCTGGGCTACACGGAGCCGCTGAGCCGAAGGTCGCAGGTGCAGGTGAGCTTGGCGCCTGCGGTACAGCGCGGGGTTGCGGAGAAGTTGACCTACGATGAAGAGGCCGATACCGGAGTGGAGCGGTTGAACACGAGCCTGAGCAACCGTGCGGACAATACCATCACCACGTTGCGCGGTGGTCTGTCCTACCGGCTGCGCGAAGGCAAGCTCACCTTCACTATCGGCGTGGATGGTTCGAGCACCAGTATGCAGAGTGAACAGACCTACCCACAGGCCAGCAGCGTACGACGCGCGTACTTCAACCTGCTGCCCAATGGCATGCTGATGTACAAGCCCGACAAGTTCACCCGGCTGCGCGTGAATTACCGGACCACCACCCGCACCCCGTCCATCACCCAGTTGCAGACCGTGGTGGACAACAGCGATCCCCTGAAGCTCACCACGGGCAACCTCGCCTTGGAGCAGGGTTACCAGCACACCCTCAACGTCAACCTGAATACGAGCGATACCGCGCGCACCCGCCCTTTCTTCGCGATGATGGTGCTGCAGGCCGAGCAGGACCGGATCAGCAACGTCACGTATGCGAGTGCGCGGGACAGTGTGCTGGCAGGAGGTGTCGTCTTGCCGGCCGGTGCGCAGCTGACCCGGCCTGTGAACTTGGACGGCCAGCTCTCCGGACGCATGCTGGCCAACTACACCCTGCCCATTGCACCGCTGAGGAGCAACCTGAACCTCACGGCCAGTGGAAGTGCCGAACGGCTGCCCGGTGCCGTGAACGATGTGGTGCATTTCACCTGGAACACCACGGCCACGGCCGGTGCCTCGATCAGTACCAGCACGAGCAAGCGGATGGACCTGCGGGTGGGGTACACGGCGGACCTCAACAAAGTGCGCAGCGGTTTGCGGGGCGAGCTGGATAACCAGTACTACCGAGGCCGCCTTTCGGGCAAGGTGGTGCTGAACGGTCCGGGGAAATGGGTGGTGGAGAGCGAGGTGAACTACGACCGGTACGTGGGGCTGGGGACCGGCTTCGATCAGGATGCCATCGTGTGGAACGCCGCGCTGGCGCATAAGTTCCTCAAGAGCGAGGCCTTGGAATTGCGTGTCATGGCGTACGACCTCCTGAAGCGCAACGTGAGCGTGAGCCGGGAGGTGAGCGAAACGTACCTCCAAAGCACCGCCACGAACATGTTGCAACAGTACTTCCTGTTCTCGTTGACCTATGTGCTTCGCGGCTTCAAGAGCGCGGCTTCGTCGGAGCCGGGTTCGGGCGCACCACCGGGCGGTTCGTGGCCACCCCCCGGCGATCATGGACCAGGCCCCCGCTGATCGCGGTCAGCGGACCAGTGCCACGGTGCCTTGGCGTGTGATCGTTTCCGAAGGTATACAGGGGTTGCGCATGCGAACGGTGTAGATGTACACCCCGGTGGGTAGCGCCGATCCGGTCCAACGATCCTGTGTGTCGGTGGTGTGCCAGTGCGAATGCCCCCAACGGTCGAAGACCTCCAGGTCAAAGTCATCCTCGGGGATCGCTACGGGGCCGGGCCACACATCGTTGATGCCATCGCCATTGGGCGTGAAGGCGTTGGGCAGGAAGAGGATGGGCTCCTCGATCAGTTCCAAGGCGATGGACGTGGTATCATCACAACGGTCGGGCTGGGTGGAGTAGAAGGTGAGGTCGAGATCCTGGTATTGGCGCAGGTCCAGGCGCACGGTGCCCCGGCAGAGGTTCAGGTACAGGCTGTCGCCGATGAAGAACGCGCAGGAGTCCGAAGCGCTGTTGAACCGTAGTTCGAGGAGGGAGGAGCACGGCACCTGGGCGGCGGTGAAGTCCGCGGGGAGCTTGGGGCGTACGTACACGCTATCCAGGGCGGGCGTTCCCCCACAGCCCGTATCGTCGAAGCCTTGCAGGGAGATCGGCTGCCAGTACGGCGCATCGAAGGTGATGGAGGGCTCGCTGATCGTGCTGGTGCCGGTATCGCCCCACTGCCACAGCAAGGCTGCTACCGCCGAGGTGGTGGTGGCCACGCCCAGGGTGCGTATGCACAGGGTGTCGGGAGCGGAGAAGGCCACGTCGGGCCCCACGCGTTGGGTGAGGGTGATCTGGCCGGTGAGCGTGCAACCCAGGTCGGTGTCGGTCACCGTCAGGGAGATGATCCCTTCGGTACCTGCGGCGATGGCGATGGAACTGGTGGTGGCACCGGTGGACCACAGGTACACATCGGGTTCGAAGCCCCATTGCGGCGCGGCGGAGAGCGTTGGTGGGCTGGTGGCGCAATAGTCGCTCTCTCCGGCGATGTGCAGGTACGGGTCGCCGAGGGTTGCGCTCACATACGAAGGGCATGGACCTCCGTACACCACCGCCGTATAGGTGCCGGGCCCGAGGCCGGTGAGGGTGGTGTTGGTCTGGTTCGGGTCGTCGATCCATTGCCAGGTGTAGGGCCCAGGGGCCACGGTGAAGGTCACGGTCCCGTCGCTGGCGCCGGGGCAGCTGATGTGGGTGAAGGCCATGGTGCCCAATGGGGCCACCTCCGGGTCAGGCAGGTCGTACTCCAGCAGCACCGCGCACGAATCGCCGGTCACCAACACCGAATAGTGGTCGGCCAGCAGGTTGGTGGCGGTAGGCCCGGTCAGCGCGGCATCGTGGAACCAGGTGTAGGTGAAGGGCCCACCGACATCGCCGACCACCGTGAGCGAACCGTCGGCATCATCGGGGCAGGTGGGCATCACGGCCTCCAAGGTGGTTTCGCAAGGCGGAGGGTCCTGCGCGCACAAGGTGCCAGCCATGCCGAGGAGAGCGATGAGGACGTAGCGCATCAAGGCTGAATTTCGCTATTCAGGACCGGAAGTCCAAGATAGCTGGTAGGCACGGCATATCATCCGGTGGGTCAGGAGGATGCCCGGGATGGCGTGGAAGTCCTTACTTCAAGAGGGTCACATGCCCCAGGTACTCACGCGTGGCACCCGTGCTCTTCACCTGGTACACCAACCGGTACGGATACACATCCTGCTTCAGGATGGCGCCCCCGCCGTTGTTCAGGGTGCCATCCCACGCGATGTTCGGGTCGGAAGCGGAGTGGATCACTTCGCCCCAGCGGTCGAACACGGTCAGCTCGAAGTTGGCGATGTCGGGGATGTTGAACACGGAACACCAAGTGTCGTTGTCCCCATCACCATCGGGGGTGAACGCGTTGGGTACATAGATGAAGAGCACATCATCGATGATCACCGTGTGGCACACGGTGTCCGGGCAGGCGTGCCCATCACGGGCCACCAGGCACACTTCGTATTGGTCGGGTTCCTTGTTGGAGAAGGTGTAGGCGGTGCGTTCGTCGGTGGAAGTGGCGAGCCCGGCGATGTCCCATGACCAGGTGGCCGCGTTGAGCGAGGTGCTGGTGAAGTGGATGGTAGGGGCGTTCACATTGGCGGGGATCGGGCCGTGGGTGAACTGGGCCACTACGGGCGGAGGTTCGGTAAGGGTGTGGTCCAGTGTGCCGATACACCCAGCGGCGTTGCGTATGCGCAATGCATAGGTGCCCGCACAGGTGTCGGGGGAGGTGCTGGCCGTTCCGAAGGAAAGCCCGCCGTCGAAGCTGTAGGCCACCGCTTCGGTGTCGTGGATGGTGATGGTGCCGTTGCAGTCGCCGAAACACCAGGGTTCCACGTGGGTGACACTATCGATCTCCAACAACGGGGGCTGGCCGATGGTGAAGTCGCTGGTGGTGGTGCATTCGTTCTCGTCGGTGATGGTGATCGCATGGTCGCCGGCACAGAGGGTGTTGGCCGCGGCCGTATCCGCCACTGCGGGATCGCTCCAGAGGTAATGGAACAGGCCGTTGCCGCCGGTCATGCTCACGGAGGCGGTGCCATCGCATTGCTCGAAGCAGACGGCATCGGTCACGGTGGTGGTGGCTTGCAGCGGCCGGGTGAAGGTGATCGTCACGCTATCGGTCAGGTGGCAGAGCACACCATCGTCCTCCGTCCAGTGGAACATCGCGGGTCCGCTGTCTGGCGCGGTCACCGTGGCGAATGGGTCGGCGGGGTCGGAGAAGGTGTATCCGGGTGGGCCGGACCAGGCACCGGTTCCGGTGTTGCCGATGCTGGCGTGCAGGCCGTAGGAGAGGATGCATACGGTGGAGTCGGGTCCGGCATCAACGATGCCGCAGCAGGAGGGGTCGCTGGCGGGCAGGATCTGGATCACCACATCGGCCGTGCCGATGCAACCCAGGGGTGACACCACGGTGTAGGTGTACGTGCCGGCGGGATCCACCATGGGGTCGAACTGGTCGGGTACGGGGTTACCCGCGGCATCGGTCCACGTACCACCGGGCTCGGGGGTGCCGCCGAGCAGGTCGATCAACGCATAGGAGGGCGGTGTGGCACAAAGGACCACCAACGAGTCGGAGCCTGGATCCAGCCCCGGATCGATGTCCACGAACACGCTGTCCTGGGCATTGCACACAGGATGGCCGATCACGTGGGCCGAAACCACGTACAGGGTGGGGCTGGTGGTGTAGACCATGGGGTCGGCCACGTTCGCGGCGGAAAGGCCATCCACGGGTGTCCACGACCACACCAAGCCCTCCGACCCTCCGCAGGTGGCCGTGCCGGACCATACCATCCCCGTGGGTGGGAAGGGCCCGGCCCCGAACACTTCGTTACCCTCATCGTCGATCAGGCTGTACGAGACCTCGCTCTCCCACGTACCCGGCGTGTAGTTCAGCACGATCGCATCACCGGCGGTGACCGGAAAGGTCTGTGTGGCGGAACCGCCGAACGGCAGCGTGTAGGTGGTGGCCACACCATCCACCGAAATGGACAAGCTGGCGCCGTTCCAGCCGTCGAAGGCATTGTCGTTCATCTGGATCGTCCAGGCGCAATCCACGCCACCGGTCCCCACCACCGTGGCGGCGAGCTGCACGGAGTCGTTGCAGATCACCACATCGTTGCCGGCGTCCAACAGGAAGGGGTCGTTCACCGTCAGGGTGATCGTGGTGTCGTAGGTGCAGCCGAAGTTGTCGGTAACGGCGTATTGGAAGGGGTAGGTGCCGGGGGCCGTGGCCGTGAAGGTGATGGTATCGCCGTTGGCGGAGATCAGGTCCGGCGTGGTGCCGCCCACCCATGCGCTGGAGTCGGCGTCCGGTCCGAACGAAGGGGTGAAGGTGGTGACATCGGGGATGATGGCGGGGTCGAACTGGATGGACCAGGAGCAGATGAATCCGTTATCGGCGGCCCAGAGATCGGTGCTTTGGTAGGTCCAGTCGCCGTTCAGCGGACAGCCGATCAGGTTGTTGAAGGATTCCACCGGGGCGTAGGTACCGGGGTTCAAGGCATTGCTCTGTGGGGTGCCCGATGGTGTGGTGTTGCCGCCGGCGTTCACGTTGTCCACCCAGGTTCCGTTGGTGGCCGTGGGGCTCCAGCAGTATTCCCAGCATTCGCCGAAGACCGGATCGTCGTTGCTGTCCGTGTCGTTCGGCGACCCCAGGTAGGTGCCACCCCCGCCTTGTTGGTGGAAGATCATCGACTGGCCATTGGGGCAGATCACCTGAAGCACCAGGTCGCCCATGAAGGTGTGCTCCATCTCCACGCAGATCGATTGGATGTTCGACAAGTTGGTCACCTGCTGTCCGAAGTTGAACTGCTCGAAGGTGAGGGTGGAGGTGAAGGGCAGGCCCACATCATCGGGGAGGAAGATGCCCCCCCCGAAGTTGGCGTCGGGGATGCCTGTCCACGTGGTGGGTAGGGCACCGCCGAACAGGGTGACGGTCTCTCCGAAACAGATCTCCGGTCCAGGGTCCGTGGGAGCGAAAGAGGGCGTGGTGCTCACCAGGATCTGCAGGTCGTTCAGGTTCAGGTTGCGGCAGCCGTTGTCGTCGGTCACATAGAGTTGCACCACATGTTCGCCATCGTCGTCGAACACGTGCGATACCACCGGGCCGCTGGTGCTGTCCACGGTCCCATCGTCGAAGTCCCACAGGTATTGGGTGATGAAGAAGCTGCCCTGCGCCTGGGAGGCGGAGCCATCGAAGGTCACCGATTCGCCTTGGCAGATCAGGGCGGGCACCGCCTCGGGCATGGTGGCCACAGCGGTGGGGTTGAGGCAAGGCACGGTGCACTGGAAGCCTGCGGCGAAATCGCCGACGCCGGCATTGTTCGAGTGGAACACCAGGGTCAGGCACCCCGTGGTGTTGAAGACCGTGCCGCTCACCACCAGGTTCTGCAAGGCACTTCCGGAGTACGTGCCCAGGCTGGTGGCGCTGGTGTTGTCGCCGTCGTAGATGGTGAGGTTGTCCGCCGGATTCCCGGGGCTGGCTTGGGTGCTCAGGTTGAAGACGAACCAGGTGAGGTAGATCACGTTGCCGGGAACGTCCGGGCAGATCGTCAGGGTGTGGTTCTCGTTGTCCCCGTACGAGGCGTTGGGCCCGCCGGAATCCTCGATCACCCCGGAGCAGCTCGTCGCCGAGCCTGCGGTGATGCTGATCTGTTGGGCGTGGGCCCACGTTAACGATACGAAGAAGAGGAAGAGGAAGAGTGCGCGCATGGCGTTGGGGCGGTGGTGGGGCGAAAGGAAAGGGATCCGGGTGGAGGTGGAGGGGCGGAAGTGATGGGCCGGGAAAAAGAGCCGCTGAGGCGGCCCTGCCAGCAAGGTATGACCCGGAAGGTGATCAAGATCGATCATCACGGGGTGATGACCGGTTCAAGGGCGTTGAGGTTGCCTCGCTCACGGGTCCACGGGCTCACCACCTCTACCGGACCGGTCACGGCTCAGGGCGCAGGTTCCATCCGCAGCGCCCGCAGGGCCTTCGCCGCGCGCGACCGGATCGCCGGCCCCGGGTCCACACGCAGGGCCTCTTCCAGCAGCAGCCGGAATTCATCCGCCAGTTCAGGATAGCGCCCCACCATGCGCAGCGCCACGGTGATGGCATAGGCACGCTGGGCGATGGCGTACTGCGGGTCGGCGATCCGCCGGAACATCGCGTCGGTGATGCGGCCGTGCAGCGCCTTCGGCAGTTCGCACTCCTGCATCATCCAGATGCTGCTCCGCTGCACGGCTTCGTGCACGGGGCGGTCGAGCACATCGAGCAAGCGCTTCACGTAGGGCTTGGCCAGCTCCGGGTGCCTCCCGCACACGATGGTCGCGCTGTACGCGGCGCGTTGTGCCACACGATCCTCGTTCTTCAGCAGGTGGCCCATCAACTCCGCGAACCGCTCCGCATCATCGCCCACGAAGTCCGCGATGGCCTCCGCATTGGCGCGGCTGTGCTCCTTCAATAGTTGCGCACGGATGTCCATGGGTCATAGCAACAGCGCTCCATCCGATCCAACCGCGAATGGAAGGGCATGAACGTGGGTACGCCTTGGCGACAGGATGTTCTGTTCACGTTCATATACGTTCAATTCCCGGACCATGTGGACCATCGCCGGTCATGGCGAGCGTAGCGAAGCGGGGGTCAGCCTTTGCGTTCCTTCTTCGGGAACTTCGGCTTGGGTTCGTAGTAACCTTCCTTCTTGGGGAAGCTGCGCGCACCGCCACGGTCATCACGGTTGCCTGGGTGGCCACCACCGGCACTGCGGTCCGGACGATAGCCGCCCTGGTCGCCACCGCGCGCACCACCGCCCTGGTATCCGCCACGATCCTGCCCACCACGGTATCCGCCACCGCCGCCTTTGTAACCACCGCCACCGCCACCGCGATAGCCGCCGCTGCTGGGTCTTGGCTCACCGCCCTTGCTTCCGCCGGCCGCTGCATCCACACGCACACTGCGGCCCTTGTAGTTGGCGTTATTGAAGGCGTTCAGCACCTGCTCGAAGTGGTCGGGCTCGATGTCCACGAAGGAGTACACGTCCTTGATCAGCATGCGCCCGATGAACTCGCCGCTGATGCCACTGATCCCGCAGATGTAGCCCAGCATCTTGCCTTTGTCGAAGCCATCGGCCGTGCCCAGGTTGATGAACATCTGGCGGCCGGTGCTGAAGCGCTCCAGGGATGAAGGGCGTTCCGCGCGGGCGCTGTGGTCCTTGCGGCTCATGTCCACGTTCATGTCGAACGCGTTGCGGTGCTGGTCGATGATCCGGTTGAAGGCATGGCTCATGAACCGGTCGATGAGCTCCTCCTTGGTGAAGCCGTTGAGCTCAGCACGCGCCTCGGGCAACAGGTCCTCCAGGCTCTCGGTGTCCACCTCCACGCTCTTCAGGCGGTGCATGTAGGCCTTCACCTGCTGCTTCACGATCTCGGCGCCGCCGGGCACACGCACATAGGTGAAGTGGGTCTTCAGTACCCGTTCCAGCTGGCGGATCTTGTTCATGTCGCGCACACCGATGATGCTGAGCGAGATCCCCGCACGCCCCGCGCGCCCCGTACGACCGCTGCGGTGGGTGTAGTTCTCCGCCTCGCCGGGCAGGTCGAAGTGGAACACGTGGGTCACGTCCTTCACATCGATCCCGCGCGCCGCCACATCGGTGGCGATCAGCAGGCGGATCGTGCGGGCACGGTAGCGGCCCATCACATGGTCGCGCTGCGCCTGCGAAAGGTCGCCGTGGATGGCGTCGGCGTTGTAGCCGTCCTTCACCAGTGCGGTGGCCAGGTCCTGCGTTTCGTGCTTGGTGCGGCAGAACACGATCCCGAACAGCTCGGGGTCCGCATCGATGAACCGCTTCAACGCGGCATAGCGGTCCTTGCTCTGCACCACCGCGTATTGATGCTGGATGGCCGCCGCAGCGCTGTTCACGGGCCCCACGGCCACCTCTTCGAACGCGCGCATGTAGCGTTTGGCGATACGGCGCACCTCGCTGCTCATGGTGGCGCTGAAGAGCCAGGTGCGTTTGTCCTCGGGGGTCTTCTCCAGGATCTCGGTGAGGTCCTCCTGGAAGCCCATGTTCAGCATCTCATCGGCTTCGTCCAGCACCACCACGTCCACGGTGCTCAGGTCCAACACCTCGCGGCCGATCAGGTCCAGTAGGCGGCCGGGCGTGGCCACGATGATCTGTGCGCCGCGCTGGATGTCGCGGATCTGGTCGCGGATGCTGGCGCCGCCGTACACCGCCACGATACGGGTGCCCTTCAGGTGGGCGGAGAAACGCTCCAGGTCCTTGGCGATCTGCACGCACAGCTCGCGCGTGGGCGCCAGCACTAAGCTTTGGATGGTGCGGTCCTGCGGGTCGAGGTACTCGAGCATGGGCAGGCCGAAGGCGGCGGTCTTGCCGGTGCCGGTCTGGGCCAGGGCCACCACATCCTTCTCCGACCGGAGCAGGAGGGGAATGGCCTGCTCCTGCACGGGAGTAGGCGTGGTGAAGCCGATATCGGCCAGGGAACGGAGGGTTTCGGCGCGGAGGCCGAGCGCTTCGAAGGAAGACATGGGGGAAGGGGAAGGGGAAAGGTGGTCGAAGCGCCCACGTGGCGCAGAACGGCCGCGAAGGTACGGGTTCTGGGGTGGGGGGGCGAATACAAGGCTACCGCGTCCTATTTCTACCGCCAGTACGGAGGATGTGCCGGAACAGCAGGCCCAGCGTGCGGCGACCCTGTCCCCCTCGTGCGCGCCGAACGGCGGGCCCAGGGTGAGGGGGGCGCCCGGCGGATGCCCAGGCCATGGCGCCCACTTGTGCGCCATGCCCCATCTTCGCACCCATGCCCACCCTCCACTGGATCGGAAAGGACAAAGTGATCAACCACCACCGCGAGGTGCCCTACAAGGTGCTGGAGCACGGCTATGGGTTCGATGCCGACACCGGGAAGTGCCAGGAGGCCACCGGCAGCGGCAACCGCATCATCCAAGGCGATAACCTCGAAGCCCTCAAGAGCCTGCTGCCCCAGTACGAGGGCAAGGTGAAGTGCATCTACATCGACCCGCCCTACAACACCGGCAACGAAGGCTGGGTGTACAACGACAATGTGAACGACCCCCGCATCAAGAAATGGCTGGGCGAAGTGGTGGGCAAGGAGGGCGAGGACCTGAGCCGACACGACAAGTGGCTGTGCATGATGTACCCACGCTTAGTGCTGCTGCATAAGCTGCTGGCGGAGGATGGGTCGATCTGGGTGTCGATGGATGATAACGAGCAAGCAAATCTGAAGCTCATCATGGATGAGATATTTGGTTCTGGTCATTTCATTGGGGATGTCATTTGGAGGTCGTCTGACGCTTCGAACAACGATGCCAAGACCTTTTCTGTAGACCACAATCACACATTGGTATACGCTAAGTCGAAGGAGTGGCAGCCCAATCGATTAACCAGGACCGAGGATGACAATGCCCATTACAAGAACCCCGACAATGACCCAAGAGGGTCTTGGTTTGCGGGAAACGTCTCATCTCCGAATCCACGAGCGAACCTTCGGTATGTCCTGACTACCCCAAACGGCAATAAGATCGAACCGCCCAAGAATGGTTGGCGGTGGAGCAGCGAACGGATGGCAGAAATGATTGAACGAAAGGAGGTCATTTTCTCTGATGCCGAAACGCGCATAGTGAAGAAGACCTTTCTGTCCGATCAGAAAGGAATCACCCCCTCCACTAACTGGTGGGATATCGAAGAAACAGGGCATAATCGTAATGCAAAGTATGAGCTGTTGAAGATCTTCGATGAACAGAGCTCTTCTGAAGT
>SSGN01000011.1 GCA_008016945.1 Flavobacteriales bacterium | reverse complement strand
GTGAGGTCTTTTGCGCCCCCCCCCCCCCCCCCCCCCCCCCCCCCGGACACCGTCCCCCCCTCGTTCCAGCGAACCCCCACAAGACCGAGCCTATGATCGTACAGGATCCAGATCACGTTCCCTTGAGCCCCGCCCAGAAGGCGCGGCGGATCAACATGGACCGCGACCTGTACGGCACTTTCGCCGAGATCGGCGTTGGACAGGAGACCGTGCGCCACTTCTTCAGGGTCGGTGGCGCCTCGCAGACCATCGCTAAGGCGATGAGCGCCTACGACAAGGATTTCAGCAATGCCATCTATGGGAAGGAACCTGGGAATCGCTTCGTGTGTGAAAGCCGGCTCAATAACATGCTTCGGCACGAGTACCGGCTGATCACCGAGCGCCTCTCCAGGGCGGACCATCCCACCAAGAAGTTCTTCACGTTCGCCAATACCGTGGCCGGCAGCACGTTCGACCGGCCACATGGCGGGCATGGCTGGATCGGTGTTCGCTTCCAGACCGTCGCCGATGGGCCCACCAACGATGTCATCATCCACGTGCGCTTGCATGACCCGGACATCAGCTTGCAACAAGAGACCATTGGCGTGGTCGGCGTGAACTTGTTGTATGGATGCCTCATGCACCACCATGATCCGAGGATGATCATGACGGCCCTTTACGACAATGTGAGCCGACACGTGGTGGAGGTGGACATGATCCAGATGAACGGACCGGCCTTCGCCCAGGTGGATAACCGCCTGCTAAGCCTACAGCTGGTGAAACGAGGATACACCGATGCCGTGCTCTTCGGTCCCGACGGACAGAATCTCCAGGCCAGTGAAGCCCTGTACAAGAAGAACATCCTCGCCATCAGAGGCAGCTTCAGGCCGGTCACCAAGGTCAACATCGATATGATCATGAACGGCTACAACATGTTCATCAAGGAACAGCGTGTGGACCGGCAGAACCTCCAAGTGCTCTTCGAGATCACCTTGAACAACCTGCGGGCCGATACCGGTGATGTGGACGAGAAGGATTTCATCGATCGGGCCGACATCCTCTGCTCCCTGGGCCAGACCGTGCTCATCAGCAACTACCAGGAGTATTACAAGCTGATCGAGTACTTCAGCCGGTTCACCAAGGCGCGCATGGGGGTGATCCTCGGCGTGAACAACCTGATCGACGTGTTCGACGAGCGGTACTACCGCAACCTCAACGGAGGTATGCTCGAGGCGTTCGGTATCCTCTTCACCCGGGACCTGAAGATCTACGTGTACCCCAGCAGGGAGAAGGAGAATGATGAGATCATGACAACGGCCAACATGCCGGTCCATCCGCGCCTGAAGCCATTGTACGACTACCTCCTCTTCAACAAGCGCATCGTGGATATCAACACCTTCGACCCCGAGGTGCTGCATATCTTCAGCAGGCAGGTGCTCGACCTGATCCGCCAGGGCAAGAGCGGCTGGGAGACGCTGGTTCCACCGTATGTGGACAACATGATCAAGGACAATCGCCTGTTCGGCTACAAGCCCTCGAACAAGTCCGCGGATCCGGTCAAGCACTGAGGTTCTGTTGGGGATCTCCATAAACGCGCCCCCGGCCTCTTCTTCGCCCGAACTTCGCCTAAAGGGTACCTCGAATGGATCCCGTGGACACCGCTACGCGATGATCATGGGACGGGACCGGAAAGTAGTCTCGGGGTTCGTCATTCAGGAGATCCCCAACAGGCACTGAGGTCAACGGTCGCATACGTTCCCGGCCCATTCCTGGCGATCCGCCTCCCGCGTACCTAACCGGCCAAGGACACGCCGATGGATCCTCCCCAGATCGGCGTTGAGGCGTTACCATCCCCTGGCGCACGCATTACCGTGTACATGAGCATCCTGGTGTTCCTCTGCTGGGCCTTGGCCGTGTCCAGCTCCACCCCGATCGAACAGCGGTTCCCAACCCCGCAAGGGGCTGTGCGCAGTACCCCGGCCGAAGGCTCCTTCGCGGCCTACCTGCGCGCGTTGCCCTTGCTCCCTGCGGGTTCCCCAGTGCTTACCTACAGCGGAGCCCAGAAGTCGCGGCAGGATGTCCATGCCGCCGTGGTGGACTTGAGCGTGGGTACCAAAGATCTGCAACAGTGTGCCGATGCCGTGATCCGCTTACGTGCGGAACACCTCTTCGCACAAGGTCGGATCAGCGAGATCCACTTCCAATTCACCAACGGGTTCCGGACCTCGTTGGAACGGTGGATGAACGGCGAGCGGATCAAGGTCGTTGGGAACACCTGTTCGTGGGTGCGTTCTGCTGCGCCGGACAGGTCGCATGCGGCCCTCCTGGCCTATCTCGATGTGGTGTTCACCTATGCCGGAACGTTGAGCTTGAGCCGGGAGTTGAAGGCGGTGGCCGAGGAACCCATCGAGGCGGGTGATGTCTTCATCCATGGAGGAAGCCCAGGCCATGCGGTGATCGTGGTGGACGTGGCCCGGATGAGCGATGGTCGCTGCGCCTTTCTCCTGGCCCAGAGCTATATGCCCGCTCAGCGGATCCATGTGTTGAAGAACCTTCAGCGACCGGACCTGGGCGCGTGGTACATCGAGGGTGATGGCGATCAGCTGCGCACCCCTGAATGGACCTTCGCGTGGACCGATCGCAAGCGGTGGTGATATACGGATCCGGACCACGCCACCGTTGTCTCGAAAACGACAACGGCATGGATCGCGTGCTCCTCCTGTCCCTCCTTTGGCCGCTCGGCCCGTCTGTCGCACCACCTCCTGTGGAGGTCGTCCCGCTCGATGAGGTGCTGATGGCCGGAGAGGTCACCCTCCGCGGACAAGGGTTGGGTGGCCATACGGACGAATGTCTGATGGTGGAACTGGTGAACCATACCGATCGGCCGCTGGAGACCACCATACCTGCAGGTTGGCTCATGAAGAACAGCGATCCAGAAGGCCAGGATCTGATGATCGTGGATCGGGTCCCGGTCCGGCTCGCGCCACGCGGTACGCACCGTGCCACCTGTAGGGCGTTCTGTGTGGAGAGTGGCGATCGTTCACCAAGTGCGGGCGTGCCATTCTCCTCCCTGGGGCTGGCGTGTCCGGCATGGGTGCGGCTGGCCGATCATCTGGTACGGAACAAGATCAACCCGGATGATGCACAGGCCGCCGTTTGGGCCGTGGCCAATGCACATACCATCGCTGCGATAAGCACCGCCGCCATCTCCTTGCGCCAGTTCGTGGCCGACCTCACCGGTCGTGAAGTGCCCTGGTACGGCTTGTCCTATGCGCCACCCACCGAGGATGGGCAGGTCTTCTCGGCGCTCCCCACCACCATGCAGGGCACGGTCCACTTTGAACTGAATTCCCAAGGTAGGATCACCGCGTTGATCCACGATGCCGATGGCCGGTTGGTATACACCATCGGGAAGCCGCGCTACCTGGGGCCGGGAACCTATTCCATGGAGCTGGTGGTGACCGTTCGGGGCTGGCCCCACGGCTCTTATTCCGTGAGCTACTACCTCGACGATTCCCGGCTGTTGAAACGACTGCGGTTCGAGGTGTGATCCCGCGACCGATCAACGTGCCCCGCATTGCTTCACGTTCGCCAACTTGCACCACCATGGGTGTCCTACTCCGATCCACGGATGTGTTCCAAGGTCACAGAGCTTCGGTCTACGCCCTTTGCAAGGCTGGCGAGGGTGCGTTCCTGAGCGCAGGTGGCGATGGTGTGGTGGTGCGTTGGGAACTGAACCGGCCAGAAGAAGGCCGGGCCGTGGCCATGGTGGGCGAACCCGTGTACAGCATGGCCCTCGATGCGCACCGGCAAGCACTGCTGATCGGATGTGGTAGCGGTCGCCTTCTGGTGATCGACCTGGGGAGCGGCGTGGAGGCGCAGGTCGAACACGTTCACCAGAAGGGGATCTTCAGGATCGTTCCGCTCAGGAATGGGCTGTTGGCCTGCGCGGGTGGCGATGGTGTCCTGAGTGTCTGGCAATGGGCGGGGGAAGGAATGGCGCGGCTCGTACAGCAGCGTTCCATCGCCTTGTGCGCGGAGAAGCTCCGCGATATCACCCTGCTCAACGAGGGGCGCCTCGCCGTGGCTTGTGGCGATGGTATGGTGCGTATCCTCGATACCGGTTCGTTCAATGGCATGGTGGAGGCCGATGGTCATCCGGGCGGGGCCTACGGGGTGTGCATGCATCCGACCAAGCCGGTGCTGTTGACCGGCGGGAAGGATGGTGTGCTGAAGGCCTGGCGCGAGGATGGCTCACCGCTCCATGCCGTGCCTGCGCACAAAGGGTCGGTGTATGTGGTCTCCGTAGACCCCCATGGTCGTTTCCTTTACACAGCGGGCCGCGATGCGCTGGTGAAGGTCTGGGACCTTGCGACGCTCGATCCCGTGGCCCGGTCGCAACGCGACCGCAGCGGTCATACCCATTCGGTCAATGCCGCCATTTGGTGTGGTGAGCAATTGATCACCGCCAGCGACGACCGCCGGATCCGCAGTTGGTCCATGCCATCGATGCGTTGATCGCCATGGACGGCGATGCGTTCGTGGTGGAGCCCGAGGGGTGTGCCCTGATCAGCCCCAGTGCTTCACGTACCAGGGTACGGCCTTGCGCAAACCCGCCCGCAGGTCCAGTGTCGGGGTGTAGCCCAGCAACTCCTTCGCCCGGCTGATGTCGGCCAACGAATCGCGGATGTCCCCAGCCCGTTCGGCCACGAACTCCACCTCCACCTTGGCGATGGACGGATCCACGGTGGCCAGCTCATTGCGCAGGGTCTCCACCAATCGCATCAACGTGGTGCGTTCGCCGTAGGCCACGTTGAACACCTGCCCTACGCACCGGGGATCCTTCACCTCCAAGGCTTGCACGATCACTTGGGCCACATTGCCCACGTAGGTGAAGTCCCGCGACTGTTGACCGTCGCCGTGGATCTGTGGTGACTTATGCTGCAGAAAGGCCTGGATGAACTTCGGGATGGCAGCCGCGTAAGGCCCCTGCGGATCCTGGCGCTCGCCGAACACGTTGAAGAACCGAAGACCGATGGTGTCCAACCCATGCAGCCGGGTGTAGAGCTGGGCATACACCTCGTTGGTCAGTTTCGTTACCGCGTATGGCGAGAGCGGTAGGCCGATGTTCGGCTCCCGTTTGGGCAACTCCTTGGAATCCCCGTAAACGCTGGAGCTTGATGCATACACCAGGCGCTTCACACCTTCGAACCGTACGGCCTCCAGGATATTGAGGAAGCCGGTGAGGTTGGTGGCATGGGTGGCCAGTGGGTCTTTGATGGAGCGCGGTACCGACCCCAATGCCGCCAAGTGTACCACGCCTTCCACCCCACGCACCGCCTGCGCGCAGTCCGCCTCGGACCGGATGTCGCCCTCCATGAATTCGAACTCCGGCAGGCCCTCGAGGTGTGCGATGTTGGCCTGCCGGCTCGTGGCCAGATTGTCCAGACATCGCACCGTGTGCCCTTCGGCCAGCAACGCATCACATACGTGGCTACCGATGAATCCCGCTCCACCGGTGACCAGGATATGCCGAGGATGCTTATAGCTCATGCGTTCGTTCGGATGGTGCCTCATGCCAGGAACCGCACCAAAGGTAGCGGGGTGGCCAGTTGCCGTGCGGTGTCCACATGAAGGATTTCCATGATCAAGCCTTGATCGCCACCCCGTACCAGATGGTGCGCATGGTGCGCGGGGTCAACGGCATGAGGAGGCCATCGACACGGGCCAGAAGATCGCGTTGCCAGGCCGAACGCCCTAAGCTGGAGAGGAGCCCGGTGGTGCCCTCGTACACTTTGGCAAAGGCGGTGAAGAGGTCGCGGTCCTCCTGGGGATGGAGGTAGCGCCAATAACCGCTCCAGGCCACATACCTCCTTCTCAGCCAGCCATGTGCCCACGTGCCTTGCAAGTTCTCCGCGAAGAGGAGGACTCCCCCCGGCCTCAGTACGCGGTGCATCTCACGAATGGCCCGTGACTGCCGCTCTTTGGTCCCTAACGCGCCGATCACGCTTTTGAAGATGACCAGGTCGAATGTTCCATCGGCGAAGGGCAGGGCCGTGGCATCCGCCTGTTGGTATGTGATACGATCGCTTACGCCAAAGTTCCGGTGCAGCGCGGCGGTCTCCGCGGGGAACGTGCGTAGGTCCGTGCATACCACGTCGAAGCCTTGACCGGCCAGCCACAAGCTCGATCCGCCCTCTCGTTCTCCGATGCCCAAAGCGGTCGCCGGTCGGTGGCGAGGGAGGTGCTTGGTCCACAAGGGCAACGCCCTCGACCAGCTGCGCACTTCCCATTGAAAGATGGCTTCCAGTGGTATGGCCTTGGAGATGTCCTGGTGGCGTGCGTCTTGGTTCATGGCACTTCCGCAGGTTCGTGGATCGCGCAGGGAGGGTCCCGGTCAGCAAGAAGGGGCTGCCCTCGGTACGGACAACCCCTCCCCTTGTCTCGTGTATGAGCCTGTTCCGTCACTTGGCCACCGCGACGCTCCGCTTCTCGCGGATCACGGTGATCTTCACCTGGCCGGGGTAGGTCATCTCGTTCATGATCCGGTCGGCGATGCTCAGGCTCATCTCGTCGCTCTGCTGGTCGCTGATGCGTTCGCTCTCCACCATCACCCGGAGTTCGCGACCGGCCTGGATGGCGAACGCCTTGGTCACCCCATTGTAGCTCATAGCGAGGCTTTCCAGGTCCTTCAGGCGTTGGATGTAGGCTTCGGTGGCCTCGCGCCGTGCACCGGGGCGTGCTCCGCTGATGGCGTCGCAGGCCTGAATGATCGGCGACAGCAGCGTGGTCATCTCGATCTCGTCGTGGTGGGCACCGATGGCGTTGCACACATCGGGCTTCTCCCCATACTTCTCGGCCAGCTTCATGCCCAGCAGGGCGTGCGGCAGTTCGGGCTCCTCGTCGGGCACTTTGCCGATATCGTGCAGCAGGCCCGCGCGTTTGGCCGCTTTGGGGTTCAGTCCCAGCTCGGCGGCCATGATGGCGCTTAGGTTGGCCACCTCGCGGCTGTGTTGCAGCAGGTTCTGGCCGTAGGAGCTGCGGTATTTCATGCGACCCACCATCCGGATCAGTTCGCTATGCAGGCCATGGATGCCCAGGTCGATGCAGGTGCGTTTGCCCACCTCCATGATCTCTTCTTCCAGGTGTTTCTTGGTCTTGGCCACGATCTCCTCGATCCGCGCCGGATGGATGCGGCCGTCCTTCACCAGTTGGTGCAAGGCGAGGCGGGCCACTTCGCGGCGTACCGCGTCGAAACAGCTCAGGATGATGGCGCCAGGGGTGTCGTCCACCACGATCTCCACACCGGTCATCTCTTCCAAGGTGCGGATGTTCCGACCCTCGCGACCGATGATCCGGCCCTTCACATCGTCGTTCTCGATATGGAAGACGCTCACGCTGTTCTCCACCGCATGCTCGGTGGCCACCCGCTGGATGGTCTGGATCACGATCCGTTTGGCCTCCTTGTTGGCGGTGAGCTTGGCCTCCTCCTGGATGTCCTTGATGGTGGCCATGGCCGCCGTGCGCGCTTCGTCCTTCAAGGAGTCCACCAACTGTTTCTTCGCATCCTCGGCGTTGAGCCCGCTGATGCTCTCCAGCATCTGCACCTGCTTGGCATGCATCTTCTCGGTCTCCTCCCGTCGCCGTTCCAACCCGGTGAGCTTCTGCTGAAGGTCTTCCTTCAGTCTGTCCACCTGTTTCTCCTTGTTGCCCAGTTCCTGCTGCTGGCGGCTTAGCTGCTGTTCGCGTTGCTTGGCCTTCTCCTGCGCCTGGTTGATGGTCCGATCACGTTCCCGGACCTCTTTTTCGTGCTCTTCCTTCAGTTGAAGGAATTTCTCCTTGGCCTGCACGATCTTCTCCTTCTTCAAGGCTTCGGCCTGTACTTCAGCTTCTTTGATGATGCCCATGCTGCGCTTCTTCATCGCGCTGTTCAGCACCAGGTATACGATCGCACCTCCGGCCACCAGGCCGGTTAGGACTCCGATCAGAATGCTCGTCATTTCCATGTCGTCCACTTATGTTAAGTGGACCATGTGCGGCCATACGTCGGGCCCGCTCCGGGGCGAAGGTGGGTCTACATCCGAAGATCGGCGAGCATGTGTTCGATGGCCGCCAAGGCCGAGTCCGCTTCTGCCTCCTGCCTGGTGGCAGAGGTGTTCAACGCACGTACCGCGACCTCCAAGGCCGCCATCGCCAACAGGTCCTGCTTGTCAGTGAGCGGATAGCTCGCCTTCAACCGGGATATGCTCTCATTGATCTCCTCCACGGCGCGACGCACGTTCACCTCCTCCGATGCCTGTATCGTAAGGGGGTAGGCGCGGCCCGCGAGTTCAACCCTGATCGATCGTTCTTCCATGGTTCCGGGAGACTTCGCTCCTACGCCTTCAACAGCGCTAAGCATTGGTCTATTTCGTGTACCAGTTCATCGATCCGTTCCTTCGTTCCCGGATCGGTCGTTCCGCCACCAGCGGAGCGCCCTTTCCGTAGGACTTCGTTCTCCCGTTCCAGCTCGGTCACGCGGGCCCGCAACACCTCCTCCTTGCGGTGGTGGTCGCGTACCTCGGCCTCAAGTTCCGTTGCCTTGCGACGAAGCGTTCCATACTCCCGCACCAGGTGGGAGATCCGCTCCTGCACAGCTTGCAATCGGTCGGCGTGCGTGTTCATCAACTGGACAGGGACCGTACATGGTCCGGGATCAAAGATAGGATCACAAGCCATTGATCCTCCCTGTTTGTTTGAACGTCAAGGTGTTCATCGGTAGGGTTCGCGACTTTCGCCGTGCGGAAGGCCTGGGCATAGCTTGCGCGCCCTATATGATCCGATCCTCTCTTCACGGCACACCGGCGATCCCCGGTGGATGGATGCTTCCCACTAAGTATAAAATGCTGTTGGTCAGCTTGTTGTCATGGAGCACGGCCTGGTCCCAACCCCCTGGGCGATTCATTCCCCCCATGGATCATGCCATCGACCTGAGCGGGAATTTCATGGAGCCGCGCGGCGATCATTTCCATTCTGGCCTCGATATCCGCACGGGAGGGCGCGAAGGACTGCCGGTGAAGGCCGTGGCCGATGGATGGGTGAGCCGGATCAAGATCAGCCCGTGGGGCTACGGCAAGGCGGTGTACATCGACCATGCCGATGGCTACACCTCCGTGTACGCCCACTTGCAAGTGCTGCAAGGTCCGGTGGCGAAGGTGTGCCTCGATGCGCAGTACCGGCAAAAGGACTTCAGCATCGACTTCGTTCCGGAAAAGGGTGCGGTGCCCGTGAAACAGGGCCAGGTGATCGCCCTCAGCGGCAATACCGGTGGCAGTGGCGGGCCGCACCTGCATTTCGAACTGCGCCGTACCGCGGACCAGCACGCCCTGGATCCCGAGGCCTTGGGGGTCGAGGTGCCGGACAAGGTGAAACCGGAGATGATCGGCGTGCGCCTGTACCCGTTGAACGATAGCTCCGCAGTGGGCCCCTACCCCGCCAAAGCCAAAGGGTTCGCTACCGAAGGGGGCGACGGCAAGTACAAGTTGAAGGGCGATGCCGTTCCCTTGGCCTATGGTACCGTGGGCCTGGCCCTGCACACCCTGGACCGCTACGACGGGTTGGCCGCCAAGTGCGGGGTGCGCCGGATCGAACTCTTCGTGGACAGTGTGCCCACCTTCAGCGTGTTGTTCGACGAGATCGACTTCAACACCACGCGTTACTGCAATGCGCACATGGACTACGCGCTGTTCAAAGGCAGCAAGATGGAGTACCACCGCTGCTACAAACAGCCGAACGATAAGTTGCGCATCTACGGCAAGGAGGTCGCTCAAGGGCACATCAGCCTGGCTCCGGGCCAGGTGCGTCGCGCTCGGTTCAAGGTCACGGATGCCAATGGCAACGTGAGTGAACTCTCCTTCAACCTGAAGGGGGCCACGGCTGCGGAAGCCGCCAAATGGGTGTCCCCGGAACCGGTCGGCAGCTTGTTCCGCTACGATACCGAGAACATACTGAAGGAGGAGGGGGTTACCCTGACGGTGCCCGCGATGGCCCTGTACGATGATGCCTATGTGCGCTATGAGCGTAGGCCAGCGCCGGCGCGGGCGGTGGCTCCCCTGCACGTGCTGCACGAGCCCCTCACCCCGCTCCATGTCAGCGCCACCCTGCGGATCGAGGTGCCCGAATTGCCCGAAGCCGTGCAACACAAGGCCCTGGTGGTACGCCTGAACGACGGTGGCGGCACCAAGGCCGAAGGGGGCTCTTTCGCCAACGGAGCCATCACCGCCAACGTGCGTTCGTTCGGGAGGTACACCGTGATGGTCGATACCGTGGCGCCGGTGATCACCAACGTGGACCTGAAGGCCGATATGAAGGGCCGTTCCCGTTTCACCCTGAAGGTGAGCGATGACCTCAGCGGCGTGGACAAGTGGAAGGGCACCACCGACGGCGCGTGGGTGCTGATGGAGTACGAGCCGAAGACCAAGACCCTGATGCACACCTTCGACAAGTACACCGATGTGTCAGGAAGCAAGATGTTCAAGCTGGAGGTTACGGATGAGCGGGGGAACACGGCGCGTTACGAGTTGAAGTTCACGCGGTAGGGATCTGCGCGTAGCCACAGGCTACGGTGTGTTCGTCTTGTTGCGCGTAGCCACAGGCTACGCGCAGAATGCCTCCTTGGCACGATCTTCGCGCACAACGCCCTACCCCACATGAAACTCCGCTCCATCCCGTTCATCTGTCGAAGCCTCTGCGTAGGTGCGCTTGCCCTCCTCACCGCCCCGACCCTCTTCGCACAGGAGGATGTCATAGTCCCCATTGAACTGGCCGCCCCGGACGTACCGCCAGTCGCCGACCCCGACGCGCCGCTCATGCTCGTGGAGCAGATGCCTGAATACCCCGGAGGAAAAGAGGCGTTGTTCGCGTACATCGGCAAGGAATTGAAGTACCCGGAGGAGGCGATCGACAAAGACATCGAGGGCACCGTGATCATCTCCTTCGTGGTGGAGCGTGACGGCAGTATCGGCGAGGCCAAGGTGCTGCGCGGCCTCGGCGGTGGATGCAGCGAGGAGGCCCTGCGCGTGGTGAAGAGCATGCCCACGTGGAGACCCGGCG
>SSGN01000157.1 GCA_008016945.1 Flavobacteriales bacterium | reverse complement strand
GGACAGGAAAAGAAGACATGAAACTCGACGACGGCATTCCCGCCATTCCCCTCTGGATCGACGGCCACGCATGGTTCAGCGTATTCGAGGAGTTCATCGACATCCGTGAAGCCGACGGTTCGGTCAACTTCCGCGTACCCAAATGCGGCGTCGACGAAGTGGGTCGCGCCATCGCTTCGGCGCTGGACCTGCAACCGACCTGGGGAGAGGAAACGATGCAGCGCGAAGCCCTCGTCGCTGAGCTCGGCGCTCTGCTCGACCAGTTCGCCGGCGACTTCGCCAAGCTGATTTCGCGTGAAACCGGCAAGGCGCCCGAGTCGTCCCGCGAGGAAGTGGCGCAGGCCGTCGCCGCGCTGCGCGGCGCCTCGTGTGCCAGCGGCGGCGGTTCCGTGCAGATCGTCTGCAGCAATGCCGAGAACCCGCTGCTCTCGGCGGTTGAGGGCATGGTGCGTGCCTGGACGGCTGGCGACACGGTGGTCGTGCTTTCCGATCCCCGATCGCCGTCGGTGCTGTTCGCCTTCGCCGAACTCTCCGCACGTGCGGAATTTCCGGCCGGTGCCTATTGCCTCCTGCACGGCGACGGATCGACGCAACAGGCACTGGAAAGCGCACTCGGAAGCTGAATCGTGGAACGCATCGTCTACCTCGAGCGCGAGTCGATCATCGCCGACGTCCGTCGGCCGGCCTGCGATCATGACTGGATCGAGCATGCGAGGACCCTGCAGGCCGAGGTCGAAGCGCGGCTGACCGGTGCGACGATCGCCATCGTGAACAAGCTGGTACTCGATGCGGCGACGATAGCGCGCCTGCCGATGCTGAAGATGATCGCCGTCGCCGCCACCGGCACCAACAATGTCGACCTCGACGCCTGTCGTGCGCGCGGCATCGTCGTCTCCAACATCCGCGGCTACGCCGTGCATACGGTGCCCGAGCACGCCATCGCGTTGATGCTGGCACTCTCCCGCAACCTCATCGCCTACCGCGATTCGGTACAGGCCGGACGCTGGCAGGAGAGCGAGCAGTTCTGCTTCTTCGACCATCCGATCCGGGATCTCCATGGTGCGACGCTGGCAGTCATCGGCAGCGGTTCGCTCGGCGACGGCGTGGTGCGGCTGGCCGAAGCCTTCGGGATGCGCGTGCTGAAGGCCGAGCGCAAGGGGGCCGCCCACTGCCGCCCCGGCTACACGCCGTTCGCCGAAGCCTTGGCGGCGGCTGACGTGGTTTCGCTGCACTGCCCGCTGACACCCGAAACGCAAGGCCTGATCGGTGCCACCGAACTGCGCGCAATGAAATCCTCGGCGTTGCTCATCAATACCGCGCGCGGCGGCCTCGTCGATGAAGCGGCGCTGGTCGCTGCGCTGCGGGAAGGCTGGATTGCCGGTGCCGGTTTCGATGTGCTCACGAAGGAGCCGCCACGCGAAGGTAACCCGCTGCTGGCGCCCGAACTGCTGGCCCTGCCCAATTTCCTGCTGACACCGCACGTCGCATGGGCGAGCCGGCCGGCGATGCAGGCCCTCGCCGACCAGCTGATCGACAATATCGAAGCCTTCGCGCGCGGTGAGCCGCGCAATTGCGTGGTTTGATCGCACGGGAACGCGCCGTATGCCGAAAAAACCGCGACACAAGGCAGCATCCGGACCCCGCCTGCGGGTATTGCTCGGTGCCAGCATCGCGATCGGACCCGGTCGCGCCGAGCTGCTGGAGGCGATTGGCCGGAGCGGTTCCATATCCGCTGCCGCACGCGAGATGGGCATGTCGTACCGTCGCGCGTGGCTGCTGGTCGAAGCGGTGAATGCAGCGTTCGTCACCCCGCTCGTTTGCACGGCCACCGGCGGTAGCGGTGGTGGCGGTGCGCAACTCACCGATTTCGGTATTGATGTGCTGCAGCGCTATCGAAGGATGGAGCAGCTCGCAGCCCAGGCCGTTGCCACTGAATTCGGGCCGTTCAGGAAGCTCCTCAAACCCTTGCCGAAGGATGGCTGATCTTCCGAAGGCCGAAAACGAAAAAGCCGCCCGGTGACCCCGGGCGGCTTTTTTTATGAACCAGTGCCTGCTGCTTCGGCTACTGGTGTGGATCAGAACGTGTGGTTCAGACCGGCCGTCAAAGTGGCGTTCTTCTCGCCGATCGCACGGGTCTGCGACAGATAGCCCGCAGCGGCCAGCGCATTGTTGTCGTTGTCGACGAGGGTGTAGGTCGTGTACAGCGTGGTGCGCTTCGAGAGTGCGTGGCGATAGCCAAGCGCCCAGGCGGTATTGTCCCCGGCGCCAGTGCGGTCCCAGCTCAGCTTGGCGTAGCTGGCCTGGATCGAGCCGTTGCCGAATACCGGAATGTTGGCACCGACCTGCCAGGTCTTGTTGCTGCCTTCACGTGCCGACGTGCCATTGTTGTCATCCTGGCTCTGGTAGGAGCCGAAGACCTTCACGACCTTGAAGTCATACGACCCCAGCAGGGCCCACTCATTGATGTTGTCCTGGGTGGAGACGGTCGTGACGGGCGACGTGGTGACCGGGTTGGTGGCGACGCCGGAGCGCTGCTGGAAGACGAGATCGAGGTTGATCGGCCCGTTCGCATAGTTGAGTCCGGCGCCAAAAACGCCGCCGTTCCCCTGGCTGATGCCGTCGGCCGTGGTGCCGCCGTTTTCCGCGAAGCCGTAGATGGCATTGGCGGAGAAGCCGTTCCAGACCGGCGAGGCGTACGTGACGGCGTTATTGATGCGCGATGCTTCGTTGGCGGACAGCGAGTTGCCGGCCGCTGCAGTCAGCAGGTTCAACGGTGCCTGCGCAGTCGAGCCGCCGAAGGGGTTGTTGCGGGATGCGGCGTTGTAGCCGGGTGCGTACTGGCGGCCCAGTGCGACCGTACCGAAGCGGTTATGGCTCAGGCCGACGTAGGACTGGCGGCTGTTCGCTGAGGAACCGGTAGCGCTACCGACACCACCGTTGACGTCAATACCCAGCGAGTACTCGAGCAGGAAGACCGCCTTCAGCCCGTTGCCGAGGCCCTCCTCGCCCTTGAAGCCGAGGCGCGAACCGCTCATGATTCCGGAGTTGATGCCGTTGAAGTTGGCATTCTTGGCGCCGTTCGCCCGGTCGCCCGACGAATTCACGAAGCCCGCATCGGCAACGCCGTAGATCGTGACGTTGGTCTGCGCGCATGCGCTGCCGGCGAACGCCGCGGCGATGGCCAGCGCGCTCAGTTTCTTTTGAACTGCAGTCATGGATTTGCTCCTGTTGATAAAGACGAAAACCGTCAAAGCGCATTCAGGCAGGTATCGATCTGCCGGGCCGCTTGATTTGTCGGCAGGTTAGAAATGAAGCGCCGTCGTGTCGACGAATCTTTATGAATAAGCTTATAGATCGACGGTTTCATTCCTGTGACAGGAAGGTTTCGGCAAGCTTTGCGCTGCCGCCTGTCAATCGAGGAGCGCCACGCTCTTGATCTGCGCCTGAAGCGTCTTTCCACGCGTCAGCCCGAGAAATGCCGACGATCGTTTCGTCACGCGCGCGAGCATGGCGGTACCGCCGATATCAAGTCCTGCCAGCACTCGCCCCGGGGGTTGCTCCTCCAGCGCCGTTATCGTCGCGGGAAGCGTATTGAGGATGCTTGAATCGTCATGGGGCGCCAGCGCCAGGCTGACATCGCGCGCCTGGATGCGCACGCGAACGGCTGCTCCCGGAGTGCGCGGCGCGCTGGGAGCCCAGAGCGACTGCCCGGCGAAGTCGAGACGGGCGAGCGCGTAGTCGGCATCGTAGGCGCCGACCGTTGCCGCGATCACGACGAAAGCCTCCTCACCGTGCGACAGCGGCAGGTCGAGCCGCGGCAGCAGTTCGGCGAGCGGCCCCTCGGCGCGCACGCGACCCTGCTCCAGCAGCACCAGATGGTCAGCCAGTCGTGCCACTTCCGGCAGCGCATGGCTGACATAAAGCACCGGGATGTCCAGCTCGTCGTGCAGCCTCTCCAGCCAGGGCAGGAACTCCGCCTTGCGTTGTTCGTCGAGTGCGGCGAGCGGTTCGTCCATCAACAGCAGACGCGGCTTCGCGAGCAGTGCGCGAGCGATGGCAACGCGCTGCTGCTCCCCCCCGGAGAGACGGTCCGGACGGCGATCAAGCAGTGGGCCGATGCCCAACAGTGCGACTACCGCTGCCGCATCCGGTGGCGTGGTGTCTCCTGTGCGCCGGCGTCCGAAGGCGAGGTTGTCGCGCACCGAAAGGTGCGGAAAGAGTGCAGCGTCCTGGAAGACGTAGCCGAGCGGGCGCAGGTGCGGCGGTACGAAGACACCGGCCGCACTGTCTTGCCAGACCTCGCCGGCAATATCGAGACGACCGTGCGCGCATCGTTCCAGCCCGGCGACGGTGCGCAGGAGGGTCGTCTTGCCCGAGCCGGAGGCGCCGAAGATCGCGCTGATGCCGCGCGCCGGTAGCCGCAGGTCTACGTCGAGCGCGAAGCTCGTGCGGGTGAGTTGCAGGCGGAGGTCGATGCCGTCCGCGCTCATGTCTGCCTCCGCATCGCCGGGTTGAGCGTGTAGAGCGCGAGCAGGACGACGAACGAGAAAAGCAGCATGCCACCGGCCAGCCAGTGCGCCTGCGCGTACTCGAGCGCCTCGACGTGGTCGTAGATCTGCACCGAGACGACGCGCGTCTTCTCCGGGATGTTCCCGCCGATCATCAGCACCACGCCGAACTCGCCGACGGTGTGTGCGAAGCCGAGCACGGCGGCAGTGAGGAAGCCGGGACGGGCGAGCGGCACGACGACGTGGAAGAAGGTATCGAGCGGCGATGCGCGCAGTGTCGCTGCCGCTTCCAGCAGGCGCTCGGGAATTGCCGTGAAGGCATTCTGCAGCGGCTGTACGACGAAGGGCAGCGAATAGAGGCAGGAGGCGAGGACCAGTCCGGCGAAGGTGAATGGCAGCGTGCCCAGGCCGGCTGCCTGCGTCAGCCTGCCGAGCGGGCCGGCAGGCCCCATCGCTACGAGCAGGTAGAAGCCGAGCACGGTTGGTGGCAGCACCAGCGGCAGCGCGACGACCGCGCTGACGGCACCTTTCCAGCGTGCCGCGGTGCGCGCCAGCCACCACGCGAGCGGCGTGCCGGCGACGAGCAGCAGCGCGGTGGTCAGCGTCGCCAGTTTCAGCGTCAGCCAGATGGCGGCAAAGTCGGCGTCAGTGAGCGGCATGGTGGCGTCAGGGCAGGTCGTAGCCGAAGCCGCGGATCGTCGCCCTGGCGTCGTCGCCCTTCAGCCATTCAAGAAACGCTTTCGCGGCCGCATTGTCACGGCCGCGCGCCAGCAGCACGGCGTCCTGGCGGATCGGCTGGTGCAGTTGCGCCGGCACGATCCATCCAGAGCCTTCGCCGATCCTGCCGTCCTTCGCCACCTGCGCCAGCGCGACGAACCCGAGCTCGGCGTTGCCGGAAGCGACGAACTGGTGCGTCTGCGCGATGTTCTCTCCGAGCACGAAGCGGGGCCGCAGCGCTTCGGCGAGGCCAAGCGCTGCCAGGGTTTCCGTCGCCGCCTGTCCGTACGGCGCCAGCCTGGGATTGGCGACGGCGATATGACGGAAGGTGCCACGCTTCAGTACGGCGCCGTCAATGTCGACAAGGCCGGGGCTTGCACTCCATAGCACGAGGCGGCCGATGGCGTAGGTGAAGCGCGTGCCGGTCGCATGCCCTTCCTTCTCCAGCTTCGCCGGCGTTTCATCGTCGGCGGCGAGCAGCACTTCGAACGGGGCGCCGTTCACGATCTGTGCGTAGAACTTGCCGGTGGCGCCGGTGACGAGCGTTGCCTTATGGCCGCTGGCACGCTCGAAGGCCTCCGCGATCCGCTTTGCCGGTACCGAGAAATTCGCGGCCACGGCGATCCGGGTATCCCCAGCGTGTGCTGCCATGGTGGTCAGGCAAAGCAGCACGGCAGAAATAAGGCGCTGCATTCGCTGCATTCCGTTTTCCCTTTGCATTTTCGTTATGTTCGTTTGGATATTTCGAGTGGCCATTGTGCCTGTTTGGGCGTTGGCTGTCTATCCGAATGGATATAACGCTGGCCGCAACGTCCGCTCTCCCGCGCCACAGATCCGGCAAGCCCGGTTCCCGACAGGCGGCAGGCCGGGCTATCATCGCCGCTGACCCAATGAAGGATCGCGCATGAACTCCCGTGAAGACATCCTGGCGCGCGTACGCGCCAACCTCGGCGTCAAGGCCGGCGACGAAAGCCGTCGCGAATCTGCGCGTGCGACGCTGGCGGCGCGGCAGTGCGGGCCTCGCCCCGGGGTGGGCGAGGATCTCGCCGCGCGTTTCACAGCCAAGTCCGCCGCGAGGTCATCGACCGTCGTAACCGTTACTGACATCGGTGTAGTGCCGGTCGACGTGACGCGCGATCTCG
>SSGN01000149.1 GCA_008016945.1 Flavobacteriales bacterium | reverse complement strand
GGGATTCGCTCTTCGCATGGTCCATGCCTTGCTTTCGTGACAAGATAAGCGCATCACCACCCCAACTCCACCGCCGGATCCCAGAACCTCTGCTGGAACTCCACCACCTGATCCTTCTTCACCTTCACGCCTTCCTTCTTCAGCAGATCCTCCATGGCGGTGGGCGAGCCGAAGTGGTGCTTACCGCTGAGCAGGCCGATGCGGTTCACCACGCGGTGGGCGGGCACCTTGGGTTTCACGGTGTGGGCGTTGTTCATGCAGTAACCCACGATCCGCGCGCTGCGGGCCGCACCGAGGTACTTGGCGATCGCGCCGTAGCTCGTTACCCGCCCACGGGGGATCCGCCGCACCACGGCCATCACGTCGGCGAAGAGATCGCGCTCTTGTACGGCACCGTTGATGAGCTGCTTCTTGGGCATGGGACGAAAGTACGGGGAGGGCGCGGCAGTGGTAGAGCGGAGCGGAGGCCGGGGAGCAGAACGCACGCCGGGCTTGCCGTCCCAACGATCGCGTCACATCCCGAACCGCACGTAGTGGATCGTCCGTCCCTCCTCCAGCCACATGCGCTCGTAGTATGTGCGGATGTTCAGCACCGCCTGCTCCTGCGGTGGCACCCGATGCACGAGGTCGGTGTACACATTGTCGCTCTGCTCGTGGATCGGCAGCTTGTGTTCGGCGATCTGCTCCAGCGTGTATTCATAGAGCAGCGGGCTGTCGGTCTTCAGGTGGATGAGGCCCCCGGGTTTCAGGATCTCCTTGTACCGCGCCAAGAACAACGGACTGGTGAGGCGTTTGCGGGCCTTGCCGATCTGCGGATCGCTGAAGGTGAGCCAGATCTCGCTCACTTCCTGCGGGCCGAAGCAGCGCAGGATGTGGTCCACGTGCGTGCGTAGGAAGCCCACGTTGTGCAGGCCGAGCTCCTTGGCGGTCTTCGCACCGCGCCAGATGCGGGCACCCTTGATGTCCACGCCGATGTAGTTCTTCTCCGGCTGCAACTGCGCCAGGCCCACGGTGTATTCGCCACCGCCGCAGCCGAGTTCCAGCACGAGCGGCGCATCGCGCTTGAAGAAGTCGGTGTTCCAACGACCACGCAGGGCCAGCCCGTTCTGCGTCAACTCCGTGAACGTGGGCTGCACCACGTGCTCGAACGTGAGGTTCTCGGCGAACCGGCCGAGCTTGTTCTTTCCCATAAGGGGCGCGAAAGTAGAGCAGAGCTGGGGGATCCCACAGCGAGCGGGGCCGGCAGCAAGCAAAGACGAAGGGAGCCCTACGCCCGTGCCTGGCGTCGGCATACCGTACACTCTGCTCGCATCGCACACCCTTCACATCCACTTCAACTCGACACCCGACCTTTGACCGATGCTCCGCGGCAAGCGCATACTGGTGGCCCCGCTCGATTGGGGGCTCGGGCATAGTACCCGGTGCGTCCCGATCGTGCATGCCCTGCTCCAGCGCGGGGCAGTGCCGGTGATCGGCGCCGATAAGGGTCCACTGGTGTTGCTGCGTTCGGAGTTCCCCGATCTGGAGCACGTGCGCATACCCGGTGCCACGATCCGCTATTCGAAGAGCGGCAGCCAGCTGTGGAGCATGGCACGGCAGTTCCCGGAAATGGTGCGCAGCGTGCGTGCCGAGAACGCATTGTTCGATCGCATCCGGCGCGATCTGCGGCTTGATGCCGTGATCAGCGACCAACGTTTCGGGTTGCGGACCGCAGCGTTGCGGAGCGTATTGATCACCCATCAGGTATTCCCCTTCACTCCCATCGCACAGGGCGCTCTGCGCAAACTGAACCTGCGGCACATCGCACGTTTCGACCGTTGCTGGATCATGGACGAGCCGAAGGCACCGGGGCTGGCGGGCGTGCTTTCGCATGGCATTTCAACCCCCGCGAATGCCCGATACATCGGGACGCTCAGCCGGATGCGCACCCCACCCGATCCGACCCCGACCACATTCCGCATCGTGGCGGTGATCAGCGGCCCCGAGCCGCATCGCACCTTGCTCGAAGGCATCCTCATGGAACAGTTGCAGCGCATCGCAGGGCGGCATCTGCTCGTCCGCGGGCTTCCGGGGTCCGCAACGCAGGATAAGGACGGAAACGTTCTACGCGTACCGCACCTGAACAGCAGCGATCTCGCATCCGCAATGGCATCGGCTGAGCTGATCGTTTCGCGCAGCGGCTACACCACGTTGATGGACCTCATCGCGCTGGGGCGCAACGCACTGGTGATCCCCACGCCGGGGCAGGCGGAGCAAGAGTACCTTGGCACGTTGCACGCACGCACCGGCCGTTTCGTGGTTCAGCCGCAAGAAGAGGTGGACCTCGAAGCCGCCCTGCACGACCCTTTGACCGCCATCCGCCGTGAACCCGTGCGGGGCCATCCACTTCTGGAACAGGCTTTGGACGAGCTGGGTGCACTGCTCCGTTGATCCCTGTCCGCCTGAGCCGATCAGAGATCCACACATTGGGCTGCGCGATGGTCTTTGGCGACCATCCTTCGCTGCGGGAACGGTCACGTAGCCCGGCCATGCTCCTGTTCCCGCATCGCGTCCGATCGCCAGATCCTCATCGCTCGCTTCAAAGGTGGTGATCCCGGGCCGGCCCTTACATTAGCCTGTGATGATCGAACCACGCCATCTGCTGCTGCCCGCTTTCGCGTGCATCACGCTTGCTGCTTCCGCCCAAACGGACCTCGAAGACCGATTGAAGATGCTGGAGCAGCAGCGCACCGCGATCGAGGAACAACAACAACGGATCACCGCAAGGGTCGACAGTGCCAAACTGGCCATCATCCGCCGCGACCTGCAACGGATCGGCCTGCCGAAGTTGGAACCCGGCGATGAGCTGATCGTGCATCCTGGGCACATCCTGGTGTACAGCGAAAAGCATGAACAGCCGAAGTGGACCGCGCACATCGCCTCGCCCGACCTGGTGAAAGGGAACCTCGCTCGGATCGACTCCTTCCTCCCCGACCCGTTGGTGAAGACCGGCACCGCGGTGACGGCCGACTACTGGAACAGCGGCTACGACCGTGGCCACCTGGTGCCGAGCGCGGACATGCGCTGGAACCTCGAAGCCTTGCAAGGCACCTACTACTACTCGAACATCTGTCCGCAAGTGCCGGAGCTCAACCGAGGCACCTGGGCCGACTTGGAGGATTGGGGACGGCGGTATGTGAATTTCAGCGATCGTCGGCTGTTCATCGCAACAGGCCCCGTCCTACGGGACGGCTTGCCGACCATGCAGAAAGAGGGACGAAAGAATGAAGTGAGCATACCGGAATACATCTGGAAGGTGATCGCGGACCTGGATGGGGAGAGTCCCAAGACGATCGGCTTCGTGATGCGCAACGCCAAGCAGGACGGTCCACCGATCAGTTACGCCGTACCCGTGGACAGTGTGGAGCGCTTGACCGGACTGGACTTCTTCCATGCGCTCGACGATGCGGTGGAGGACCGGATCGAGGCCATGCGCGAGCCTCGGGCGTGGTATGCCGAAGGCGACCCCAATTTCGACGAGGTGGAGCCCCTGCGCGCACCGCTCCCGAACGGTATGTTCAACACGGTGCAGGCCAAATACCACGTGGGCAGTACGGCCACGATCTGCGGCACCGTCGTTTCCTCACGAAAGACCGCCAAGGCAAAAGCGATCTACCTGAATTTCGACAGGACGCATCCGAACCAGGATTTCTACGCGACCATCTGGGAATACAACGGGCCCAACTTCAGCTACGACCCCGAGGTCGGATTGCTGCACAAGAAAGTTTGTGTCACCGGCAAGCTCACTTTGTATGATGGGATCCCGCGGATCAGCATCAACAACGAGAAGGAAGTGAGACCTTACGAGGAAGCGGCGGGGGGTAAGTAGGGTCCTCAACCTGGGCGGACCCGTGCATGCGGACCGGTCAGGATCAGCCTCGGGGAAGGGTGATGGAGAATGTCGAGCCTTCGCCTTCCACGCTCTTGGCGGTGATGGTACCTCCATGCACATCGATGATGTGCTTCACGATGGCAAGGCCCAGGCCCGACCCGCCTTCGTTCCGTGCGCGGCTCTTCCCCACCCGGTAGAACCGCTCGAACAAGCGGGGCAGATGCTCCTTGCTGATCCCCATGCCATCATCGCTCACCTCCACCAGCACCTGATCATCGAGCGGGAATGCCTTCACCGTGCATTGTCCGCCCTCCCGGCCATAAGCGATCGCATTCGCGAACAAGTTGGTGAGGACCTGTGCCAACCGGTTCCGATCGGCCTGCACCAACGTGCCCGCGGGGATCTCGTTGAACAGCTTGAACCGGCGTTCCTGGGCGCGGATCTCCATGTTCTCAATGGTGTCCGTCACCAGATCGGCCAGGTCCATCCGGGCCATGCGCAGGTCCATCACCCCGCTCTCCAGCTTGGTGATCAGATCCAGATCCTCCACGATCCTCATGAGCCTGTCCACCCCGTTGGAGGCACGGTTCAAGAAATCGCGGTTCACCTTGTCATCCTCCAACCCCCCTTCGAGCAGTGTTAGGATATAGCCTTGAATGTTGAAGATCGGCGTCTTCAGTTCATGCGCGAGGTTTCCGATGAACTCACGTCGAAAGGCTTCCCGATCCTGGAGGTCCTTGATCTCTGTACGTCGTTCAGAAGCCCAAGCCGACACCTCCATTCGGACCTGGCCGAGGACATCGCCCTTCAGCTCGATGAGCGGAGCCGCGGTACGTGTGCTACGTAGATCATGCACGGTACGGTAGAGCAGCTTGATGCGCGCGTTGACGAACCGTTCAATACCATACGACACAGCCCCATAGGCCACTCCGAAGAGCAGGACGATGATGGCCAGCGCCCAGGTCACGCCGATGGTCTGCCCACCCCAGATGTCGGCCGCACCCAGCAATAGCCCGGCGACCAATGCCACGGCGCTGGCCGCGATGAGAGCGACTTGACGAGGCGAAAATTGATCCATGTTCTTCGACCCACGGAAATGACGGGCACAAAGGTAGGGTGGTGTTACAGGCGAGCGCTTGTGAAGAGACCGCGCTCAGGCGATCAATGCGGCACGATGATCTCACCCGTACTCACCCGATTGCTGCGGTTGAGCGCGCGATCCACCAGTTCCACACTGTATCGTACGGTATCCGCATCGCCCGTGATGAACAATGGGAAGGGATCGATGGCCACGGCGATCTCGCCTTCGAGGGCTTTGTTCTGGCCAGTTGGGGTGATCCGCGGGATCCTGTACTGAATGGGTTCCGCGAATTGAACGTCGCGCCACTCGCCGCCTACCTTTTCACTATGCTCCAGGAACAGGTTGAAATAATAGGCCGACGCGGTATCGAAAGGTGGTGCATTGTCCGTTGGATCCAACCCGATATCGCCATCGCCGTCGGTGAAGGAGATCACCAGTGAAGCGGAGTCGCCGTGGAATTCGAACGACTTGAAGGTGATGGCGGGTGTCGCCGGGAACTCTTCCGTCCTAAGGCAGCCGGAGGCCATGTTGCCGATGATCAACAACAGCCCCCCTACTTTTACCGCTCCCTTGTTGGTCATGGTCCACAAAGTTAGGCAGACCTCCCAATGATACCGGCCCTTCCCTCCTACATCGACCCCCAGGTGCTGGAACGACCGTTCATGGTGGATACGCCCGAGACCTTCAACGCACTGGCTCTTGATCTATTTCGACTTCACGCGGCGAAGAACCCGGTTTACCGTGGATTCCTGCACGGCTTGGGGATGGATCCATCCACGGTGCGCACCGTGGACCAGATCCCCTTCCTGCCGATCAGCACGTTCAAGAACCACCGCGTTTCGTTGGAGGAACTAAGCCCCGGGCTCCAGTTCACCAGCAGCGGCACCACCGGGCTGATCACCAGTACGCACCACGTACCGTGGCCTGCTTTGTACGAGCGCTCGTTCATGACCTCCTTCTCGGCGGTATATGGCGATCCTTCGCAATGGCGCATCATCGCCCTGCTTCCGGCGTACCTGGAGCGCACCGGCAGCTCACTGGTGTACATGGCGGAACGGCTCATCGCGGCCACCGGTGATCCAAGCAGCGGCACCTACCTCTACAAATACGATGAGGTGGCCGCCCTGCTCGAGCGGTCAGAACGTGAAGGCCGCAAGACCCTGCTTCTTGGGGTCACGTTCGCGCTGCTGGACCTCGCCGAAGGATATCCGGCGCCGCTCAAGCACACCACCATCATGGAGACGGGTGGAATGAAAGGGCGTAGGCCTGAGATCATCCGTGCGGAGCTGCATGCGATCCTTGCGCAGGCCTTCGAAGTGCCCGCGATCCATAGCGAATATGGCATGACCGAACTTCTCAGTCAGGCGTGGTCAACGGGTGAAGGGCGCTACACTGCCCCCGCATGGATGCGGATCCTGATCCGCGACACGAACGACCCGATGCAGCTACTACCCGCAGGGCGCACCGGAGGCATCAATGTGATCGATCTCGCGAACATCGCCAGTTGCCCTTTCATCGCCACACAGGACCTGGGCCGGCTTCATGGCGATGGCACCTTCGAGGTGCTCGGGCGTTTCGACCACAGCGATGTGCGGGGCTGCAACCTGCTCGTGGAGTAGGTCACCCCACCTTCACCAGGAAATAGTTCTTCTTGCCGCGCTGCAGCAGGATGAACCTTCCATTGATCAGATCGGCAGTGTCGACGACACGTGCATCGTCCACCTTCCTCTTGTTCACACTGATGCTGCCTTCCTTCAACGCACGTTTGGCCTCGCCTTTGCTGGCCAGGAATCCCGTATGCTCGGTAAGGAGGTCGATGATGGGAACACCGCCTTCCACGGCACTCCTGGCCACTTCGGACTGTGGCACGCCTTCGAACACATCCAGCCACTGCTGTTCGGTGAGCGTGGACAGGCCATCGGTGGAACCACCGAACAAGATATCGCTCGCAGCGATCGCCCCCTCCAGCTCGCTCTCGCCATGCACCAAGGTGGTGATGAAAGCGGCCAGCTCCTTCTGCAGTCGGCGTTCGTGCGGCGCTTTCGCATGTTGGGCGATGAGGTCCTGGGCGAAAGCCTGCTCCCAGGTGGTGAAGATCAAGGCCGCCTTGGCCGCATCGGCATCGCTGTTGTTCAGCCAGAACTGGTAGAATTTGTACGGTGAAGTGCGCGCCGGATCCAACCCCACATTGCCACCTTCGCTCTTGCCGACCTTGGTGCCATCAGCCTTGGTGAGGAGCTGCGTGGTGATGGCGTAGGCCTCGCCACCGCCCATGCGCCGGATCAACTCCGTACCGGTGGTGATGTTGCCCCATTGGTCGCTGCCGCCCATCTGTACGGTACACCCTTCGTGCTTATTGAGCCAATGGAAGTCGTAGCCCTGTACGAGTTGATAGCTGAATTCGGTGAAGGAAAGGCCGCTCTCCAGACGGCTCTTCACGCTGTCCTTCGCCATCATGTAGTTCACGGTGATGTGCTTGCCCACCTCGCGAATGAAGCGAAGGAAGCCCATGTCCTTGAACCAATCGTAGTTGTTCACCATACGGGCGGGGTTCACCGTTCCACTGAAATCGAGGAAGCGTTCCAACTGTTTCTTCACGCATTCCTGATTGTGCCGCAGGGCCTCCTCGTCGAGCAGGTTGCGCTCCGTACGCTTGCCGCTGGGGTCGCCGACCATGCCCGTGGCGCCACCCACCAATGCGATGGGTTTGTGGCCGCAACGTTGGAAGTGGGTCAGGGTCATCACCTGTACCAAGTGCCCCACGTGCAGGGAGTCGGCGGTGGGGTCGAAACCGATGTAACCACTGGCAGGTCCATTCTTCAAATGTTCATCCACGCCTGGGGTGCTGTCGTTCAGCATCCCACGCCATTTCAATTCGTTCAGGAAGTCGCGTGTCATCAGCGCACAGTGGCATTTCAGGGAATCGCCAAAGATAGCCGCAACAGACCCAGCGGCTGGCCACGGTCTCTCGAAGGTCGCGTCGCAACCGGGTGCAGGGGTGTGCCCAATGGGCCATCGATCCATGTGGCGCCCATGGTCGACCGGAACAGCGGCTCTGTACCTTGGCCGCATGCAATTGGTCACCGGGGCTACGGGCATCGTTGGTTCACATGTGTTATTGGCCTGTGCCGAACGTGGGGCGGTCCGGGCCTTGGTACGCCAAGGCAGCGACCGTTCGATCGTCGAGCGGATCTTCCGCCACTACCAGGGCCGCCGGGCCGACCAGCTGCTCTCCTTGGTGGAGTGGGCCGAAGGGGACATCCTGGACACGGACGCGTTGAACGAGGCGATGCGTGGTGTACGACAGGTGTATCATACGGCCGCGGTGGTGTCCTTCGCTCCAGGTGATGTGCGGGCTATGCAGCAGGTCAATGTGGTGGGCACCGCCAACGTGGTGAACGCCGCGTTGGACCATGGCGTGCAGCGGCTCTGCCACGTGAGCAGCACGGCCGCCATCGGCGAAGAGGCTCCTGGGGTGGCACGCACGGAACGTTCGCCATGGAACGCCGACGCGCACACCTCGGTGTATTCGCGCACCAAGCATGCCGCGGAGTTGGAGGTGTACCGGGGCATCGCCGAAGGCCTGGATGCGGTGCTGGTGAATCCATGTGTGATCCTCGGACCAGGACTGGCGGGACGCAGCTCCAACACCTTGCTGGAGCGCTTGCGCAAGGGCACGAGCTTCTATCCACCCGGCTCCAATGCGGTGGTGGATGCTCGTGACGTGGCCCATTGCATGTTGGCGCTGATGGACCATGGAGGCACCGGGGAGCGCTACCTGCTCGTTGGCGAGAACCTGTCGTATCAACGACTTTTCACCCTGGGCGGGCAAGCCTTCGGCCACAAGCCTCCCAGCCGACGCTTACGGCCCTGGATGCTGAACCTTGCCTGGCGCATGGAAGTCGTGCGTTCCGCGATCACCGGTGCACGGCCGTTCATCACCCGTGCCACGGCGAACACCGCTTTGAACCAACGCGAATACGATGCGGGCAAAGTGCGCGCTTTGGTGGGCCACCGCTTCCATACCGCGCAGGAGGCTGTGGAGAACGTGTGTGCGTTCCTGAATGGCCGGGGCGCTCAGTGAGGGACTTCGTCCTTGCGCAGGCTCAGCTCGTTGAGGATCTCCTCGTACAGGGCTTTCATCTCCGTAGGCCGTCCTGAATAATACGCGAAGGAACGTTGGAACTCCTCCTTGGTGGTGCCCTCAGCCTCGAACATCTCGGTGTAGTACTTCTCGGCCGGAACGGACCTGGCGTGCGCCACCACCACCTCGTGGTTCATGCGCGCTTCGATCATGTGGGCCTCGCGCAACACCGTTCTGAATCGATCACGTGGCAACACATCGGGCGGAACCGATCCTTCCGGTGTTGAACATGCCATCAGGCACAGGCCGATGAACAACACGCGCTTCATCGGTTGAAGCGGAGCCGTTCGCCGCGCACCGTGCGATCCACCACACCATCGGCGTAGACCGTGCGGCCATTCACCCATGTACGCACCACCTTGGAGGTGAAGCGCTGCCCCTCGAACGGTGACCAGCCGCATTTGTAGAGAAGACCATCCCGGTCCACTGTCCATGCAGCGCTCCGATCCACGAGAACGAGGTCCGCATGGTATCCTTCGCGGATGTACCCACGCCGATCGATGTTGAACAGCTCCGCAGGTGCATGGCACATTTTCCGGACCACCTGTTCAAGCGTGAACACGCCCTGGCGCTCCAGTTCGAGCATCGCCACCAAAGCATGTTGGACCAACGGACCACCGGAGGGGCACTGGGCATAGGGCATGGCCTTTTCCTCCAGCGTATGGGGTGCGTGGTCGGTGGCCACCACATCGATGCGGTCCTCGGCCACGGCCCTACGGATCGCGGCGCGGTCCTCGGCGGTCTTCACCGCAGGATTCCACTTCAGCAGGGGACCCTTCCCGGCATAGTCGGCATCGCTGAACCAAAGGTGGTGCACGCAGGCCTCGGCGGTGATCCGCTTTCCTTGGACGGGACCGGGATCGAAGAGCCCCGTTTCCATTGCCGAGCTGATGTGCAGGACATGCAGCCGGGTGCCGTGCTCACGGGCCAGGGCCACCGCATTGCTGCTGCTTCGATAACAAGCTTCGGCACTGCGGATGATCGGGTGCTGATCCATCGGAACGGCGACGCCCCAGTGCTGCACCGCGGCCTTCATGTTGGCTCGGATGATGGCTTCATCCTCGGCGTGGACCGCGAGCAGCATGTGCGCCTTACGGAACAGGCGGTCCAGGGTGGCCGGATCATCCACGAGCATGTTCCCGGTGCTGGACCCCAGGAACGCCTTCAACCCGCATACGGTGGAAGGATCGGTACGCAATGCCTCATCGAGATTATCGTTGCTGACCCCCATGTAGAACGAATGGTTCACCAGCGCGTGCTCCGCCCCCAGCGCGAACTTTTCCTCAAGCAGTGCTTGCGTCAGGGTCTGCGGCACCGTGTTGGGCATCTCCATGAAGCTGGTCACCCCACCTGCTGCGGCTGCCGCTGATGCGTGCGCGATATCGTCCTTGTGCGTCAGACCCGGTTCCCGGAAATGCACTTGGTCATCGATCACTCCGGGCATCAAGAGCATGCCCTTCGCATCATACTCCTGCACCGCTCTTGGGGCACCCATGCCTTCTTCCGCCACCCGCTCGATGATGCCGGATCGAACGAGCACATCCGCTTGGAACAGCCTGCCCTCGTTGGCCACCACTGCATCGCGGATCAGGACATCGCTCATGATCGTGGGATCCGAACCCTCATTTGTAGCACCCCGAGGAAGGCTTCCTTGAAGATGCTCGTATTCATCTTGCTCACGCCCTTCAACCGGTCCACGAAGGTGATGGGCACCTCAACGATGCGGAACCCGGCTAATCGGACACGGTACTTCATCTCGATCTGGAAGGCATAGCCCACGAACCTCACTTGGTCCAAGGGCAGCGCTTCGAGCACGTGTCTGCGGTAGCACACGAAGCCCGCCGTGGTGTCGCGCACACCAAGCCAAAGCACGGCACGCACATAGATCGAAGCGGTGAAGCTCAATAGGATGCGATCCCATGACCAGTCCTTCACTCGGCCACCTTTCACGTACCGCGATCCCACGCTCATGTCCGCACCACCACGATCACACGCGTCGTAGAGGCGAACGAGGTCGTCGGGGTCGTGGGAGAAATCCGCATCCATCTCGAAGATGTGACCATAGCGCTGGTCGATGGCCCACTTGAACCCGGTGATGTAGGCGGTTCCGAGGCCAAGCTTGCCGGCGCGCTCCAGGATGTGCACGCGTCCGGGATGGTCCCGCATCATCTCCTTCACGATGGCAGCCGTTCCGTCCGGTGATCCATCATCGACCACGAGGACGTCGAACGCGGGAGCAAGGCCCAGCACATGCGTGATGATGTCACGGATGTTCTCTTTCTCGTTGTACGTGGGTATGATGACCAGACGTTCTTTCACGGGCAGCCTCCTCTTCGAGCGAAAGGAAGGCCAAAGATAACCGGGCCGTGCGCCGGTCAACGTACCAGGGTGACATGGCCGAGCCGTTCGATCCGGTTAGTGGTGAACCGGTCCCTCGCCATGAGCTTCCATACGTACACCCCGATCGGTGCTTCTGTACCATTGGCGAACTGTCCATTCCAGCCAGCATCCGGATCATCGGTCTGGTAAATGACCTGTCCCCAACGATCGAACACATAGAAGCGATAGTGCGCACGGTCCACACCGATGACAACAGGCTTGAAGATGTCGTTCGGCGGCGCCCCATCGGGGGTGAACGCGTTGGGAACGTTCACCAGCAGACCGTCTTCCACCGTGATCACGCGGCAGATGGAATCGAGACATTGTTCGGACGCGAACGCCGTGAGGCACACGGTATATGAAGCGCCCACACCTGCAGGGAACGAATAAACGGGGCCCGCTTCATTGGAGGTCGCGAGACCTGCGATATCCCACACATAGCCCACCGCATCCTCCGATGTATTGTTGAAACGCACCTCGGGTGCCAGCGTATTGATCACTTCAGGGACTTGATAGAAGTCGGCCGTTGGCTGATCGAACACGGTGAAGAGGTCCGGTACGGAAAGCGTATCCGAGCCGCATCCGTTCCCCGCATCCACGATCAGCGTGGCGCCATACGTCCCGCCCTCGGTGATGGTCCGTGTCACTGGTGCGCAATCGTCGATGCGTTCGCCGTTCCACAGCACCCAGGCGCAAGAGACGCCTCCTTGGAACGTGTTCGTGAGGGTGACCGTGACCGGGGTGCATGCACCCGCCCCTTCCACGCTGAACTCTGCCACAGGAATGGGGATCACATCGACCACCACCGTTGCATAGGCGGCCAGGCAAGGCGGCGGCGCATCAACGGTATAGGTGAACGGCCCTGCCATCGAAACCCCGGGCACGAATACGCCATCGAACGATGATCCCCCAGCATCGGTCCAAGTGCCACCGTTATCCGGTGTACCACCCAGCCGTGTGAACAGATCGATCGGCGCATCACTGTTCTCACAGATACTGACCGACGTACCGGACCCCGCATCGGACGCCGCACTGATGGCGATCGTGAGCAAGGACACATCATCCGTACAAGGAGCCATGGCCTCCACCGTGTAAGAATAGACACCAGGAACACCGGACGAAGGATCGAAGGTGGCAGGCACGACCATTCCATCGGGACCTCGCCATACCCCATCCGTCTCCGGATCACCGGTGAGCATGTCGGTCAACGCGAAGCTGTTCGCGGAGGAACAGAGCACGGCACTCGCATCACCGCCCGCATCAGGCACGGCAGCGATCAGGACCGTCACCGTTGAAGTCGCATCCGCGCATGGTGCCAGCCCGGCAACGAAGTATGTATACGTGCCGGACACGTCCACCAGTGGGTCCACGACCGTGGAATGGGATGATCCGTTCGGTGCGGTCCATGAACCACCTGTATCGAGTGTTCCAGAGAGGCCCTCGAACAGAGAGACCGGTGTGCCGGATCCACACAGGGCCAGCGTGCCACTTCCTCCCGCCACGGGTGCCAGATTCACCGTGACCGTCACTATCGACTGGTCGGTCGGACAGTTTCCGGATGAGACCACCGAATAGATGAACCCTCCACCTGAAGAAGTCGATGGATCAAACGTTCCCGACACGGGATCACCAACCTCATTGGTCCATGAACCCGTAGCATCCGGCGTTCCGGACAAAACGGTCAGCAGGTCGATCACACCATTGGAGGAACAAAGAGTCACCGCACCATCACCACCAGCATCAGGACCATCCTCCACGGTGATCTCGACTTCGGCAGAAACCGATGGGCACACAGCACCTGAAATGGTGTATGTGTATGTACCACTGGCATCGTTGCCTGGATCGAAAGATCCATCGAACACCCCCGCTGGCCCTACCCAGAGCCCACCACCATCGGCACCTGCTCCCAGCGATTGGAACAGATCCTGGACATCAGCACCAGAACAGAGCTGAAGAACTGCATCACTGCCGGCATTGGCCTGTACCTCTTCACTGACCGTGATCATGGATGAGGCATTCTGACAAGGGACAAGCGCGCTCACTGTGTACGTGTACACTCCGGGCGCCATCGTGGACGGATCGTAATTACCGCCAACCACCGCGCTGGGGCCGCTCCATGCGCCACCAGCTTCCGGCGTGCCGCCCAGCTGTGCGAACAACGCGATGGACGCTCCGTTCTCGCACACCGTCACAGCGCCGTCGTTGCCCGCATCCGGCGAACCGGTCTCCGTAATCGTTACCGTGGCCGTGGCGTTGGTGCAGGGTGCCGTGCCCGTTACCGTGTACGTGTACACCCCAGGTGCCATCGTGG